>NZ_SOGK01000129.1:0-61183 GCF_004564305.1 Cryobacterium sp. TMT3-29-2 | reverse complement strand
GGCTGCCGGGGCGTGCTCTGACCGGCTGCGGGCGTCCGGGCCGCCGCCTTCTGGGCGTCGGCAGCGGCCTGCACGGCTGCCGCCGCCTGGGCCCGGGCGAGGGACGCGGCCGCCGCCTCGGCGTCCTGACCGGCCTGGTAGGCGCGTTCAGCCTCGGCCGTGGTGTCCTTGAGGAGGGCGAGCTGCGCGAAAAGCTCGGTGGAGCGCTGCTGCTCGGTCTCGTATGCCGTCTCGGCGGCCTGCGCGGCCACATTCGCCGCCTCGTACCTGGTCAGTGATTCGGCGCTGAGCCGGGTGCGCTCCACGGCAGCGGACGCCGCCTGCTCCCCGAGGGACTCGGCGGTGTTCTTGTCCTGCAGTGCCTCGCGATAGATCGTGTCGGACTGCTCACTCAGTTTGCTCGCGGTGCCGAGCTGTCCCAGCAACTGGTCGGCGTTGTCGCCGTTGAGGAACAGGGTCATCGACAGGTCCTGCGCACCGGTCTTCGACAGGTGGGCGGCGATCAGGCCGGCCCGCATCTTCGAGGTGGCGGCACGGGCATCCGCCGCCTGGACCTGCCTCGCCAGGCTCGCTTCACGCGCCGTGGCCGCCTCGAGGTCGTCCAGAGCGACCCGGTACGCTTCCGCCTTGATCAGGGAGGTCTTGGTGGCCGCGGTCGCCGTGACCTGCAGGCCCTGGAGCAGCTCGGTGATCGATTCGATCTAGGCCTGCTTGGTCGCCTCGCTGAGCTTGGCCTGCGCCACGTCGTCCCAGCTGGGGTAGCCGGGCTCGGCGAACGCCGCCGGCGCCGCGACGCCCACGGATGCCGAGACCGCCCCGAGGGCGACCGCCGCGAACACACGGGAGGGCTTGGTGCGCCACCCCCGGCGCTCGGCGTCTCTAGCCAAGGGGCGCGCCCCGGTCCGACATGAACGGCGCCGGGTTGACCTGGCTGCCGTTGGTGCGCACCTCGAAGTGCAGGTGGCAGCCGCTGGCGGCCCCGGTCTCACCGGAGCTGGCGATGCTCTCCCCCGCGGAGACGCTCTCGCCGTTGGAGACGAAGATCCCGCCCGGGCGGATGTGGGCATACCCGGTGGAAACGCCGTTGGCGTGCTGGATGAGGACAAAGTTTCCGTAGGTTCCGTAGACGCCCGCATAGATGACCGTGCCGCTGCTGGCCGCATAGATTCCGGCGCCGCAGCCGGTGCCGAGGTCGGTGCCGCTGTGGAAGCCCTTGCTGCAGCCGCTGTTGCCGCAGATCACCGCGCGCGGTCCGTAGCCGTCGGTGATGCGACCGCCGGCTGGGACCGCCCAGCCACCGCCGCCGACGGAACCACCGGAGCTGCCGGAACTGCCGGAACTGCTGCTCGAGCTTCCGCCACTCGGCCTCGAGGCCGCCGCGGCTGCCGCCCGCGCGTTGGCTTCCGCTGCTGCCCTTGCGGCGGCCGCAGCGCGTTCGACGCGCACCCGTTCGGCTTCGATGGCGGCCAGTCGAGCCCGCTCGATCACGCCCGCCTCATAGCCCGCCGATGTGGTGGCCTGCGCATCCTGCATGAACGCCAGTTGGGCGTCGAGTTCGACGCTCTTCGCTTCCGACTCGGTCAACGCGTTGGCGGCGGCCTGCGCGGCGGCCTGCGCGGCGGCGAGCGCCTCCTCGGCCGCGATGCGAAGCTTCTCACGCTCGGTCTGGGCGACCTTGGCCTGGTCGCCCAGCGACTCGGCCACGTTGGTGGCGGTCTGCGCCTGCTCGTAGACACTGCTGCTGCGCTCGACGAGCTTGCTCATGCTGCCGAGCTTCGACAGGAGCGCATCCGCGTCTTCGCCGCTGGCCTCACCGTCGAGAAAGAGGTTCACGCTCAGGTCGGTGCCGCCGGTGCGGTAGAGCTGCGCGGCGAGCTGGCCGGCCTGGCGAGTCGCGGTCTCCGCGACCACGGAACTCGCAGCGGCCTGCGCCTCGAGGTCGGCGGCGCGGCGGCTGGCCTCGTCGAACTTATCCTGGGCGGCCTGGAGTTCCGCTCCGCGCGCCTCCGATTCGGCCCGCGTCTGCGCGACCTGGGTCTGCAGGCCGGCAATCAATCCCTGAATCTCGGCGACCTGGGCGGAGGCGGCGGCCGTGTTGGACTTGGCGTTCTGCACGTCCTGCCAGGTCGGGTAGTCGATGGCCTGGGCCGGACCGGCCGGGCCGATGAGGGCGACGAAGAGCGAGAGGGCGGCGGCGAAACCGGTCGCGAGGCTGACACGGTCTCGACGGCGGCGCGGGCTGCGCGCGCATCCGTTACCCCCCTGCGCTGCTCGTGCTTCCCGGCTGAATGGACCTGCCGTGCGCTTCATTACTCCCCGATCGGGCTCGTTACACACATCTGCTGCTGTTTGAGAACGGTTTACAGTAACAACTACAGGGCAAAATTACCCCCCTTGAATCTAGCCGCTCGTCAAGAAAATCCCTGGAGATTCACAGCCTCGATGCGCACGACGCCCCCGGGCGACATTCTTTCTGCACTCGATTTGGGATTCCTGCGCGGTAGACCGTATGCTTATGCGTCGGAAGCCATGAATTCTATGGCGTCTCGGCCCCATCGTTTAGCGGCCTAGGACGGCGCCCTTTCACGGCGTTAACACGGGTTCGAATCCCGTTGGGGCTACGCATCCTGCAGGCCTGGGATGTGCAAGAATAACTAAGTACGAAAAACAGCAACACGAACACAAACTAAATATTTGGTTCTCATCACGAGGCCCTGTAGCGCAGTTGGTTAGCGCGCCGCCCTGTCACGGCGGAGGTCGCCGGTTCAAGTCCGGTCAGGGTCGCACAGGCAACAAGCCCTTTCGAAAGAAGGGGTTTTTTTCCTTGGAGCTTTCTTCTCGAAGTAGCTTCTGGCCCTGTAGCTCAGTTGGTAGAGCGTTCGACTGAAAATCGAAAGGTCACCGGATCGACGCCGGTCGGGGCCACTGAAGGTCACTCCCAGGCTTCTACTGGGGTGACCTTCTTTTTTTTTCCCCGACTCGGCATCCGCTCGCCCGTGACCTCCCCGGGCCCGCACGCCCCCTCTTTCACATCCTGACCCCCTGATGGGGTGCTAGCGACTCCTGCCGATAACGAGGTACGTTCCGCTTGTTGAACGCTGAGGTTTCGTCAGATCACCCGCAGGGGCCCGGGCAACCGGCATCGGCAGGCCCGGCGCGACACACCGACCTGTAACCCGATCTGCAGGGAACCACCGTGAATCCGATTCGAACGTGCCGACCTTCCTGCCTCCGCGCCGTGCGTCGCGGTCTCGTCCTCTCTGCGGAGGTATCGTGATGGATGTCGCGGACTCGGCCGAAATCGACCCGAGCGCCGTGATCGGCCCTGGCTGCCTGATTCGCAATCACGTGCAGGTGGGCGAATACGCGCGGCTCGGACCGGACTGCGTTCTCGGGCGCGGCGCCTACATCGGTCCCGGCGTCGTCGTCGGTCGGCAGTGCACGATTCAGGACTACGCGGTCGTTTATGAGCCGTCCCTGCTCGAGGACGGGGTCTTCATCGGTGCGGCTGCGGTTTTCACCAACGACGCGCATCCGCGGGCCATCAACACCGACGGAACGCGCAGGGCGACTGACGAGCGGGACCTGGTGGGTGTGACCGTGCGCACGGGGGCGTCGATCGGCGCCCACGCGGTGTGCGTCGCGCCGCTCACGATCGGTCGCTGGGCCATGGTTGCAGCCGGCGCGGTGGTCACCGACGATGTCCATGACTACGCCCTGGTGGCCGGCGTGCCCGCCCAGCGCATCGCCTGGGTCGGCCGCAGCGGCATGCAGCTGCGCGCCGAAGGCGACGGCAGACTCGTCTGCCCGGTCACCGGCGAGTGGTACACCGAGCACGACGGCTTTCTCACCCGCGACTGATCGGCCGCCGCTAGAGTTCCGTCTCGGACGGCGCGAACGTGTCGCAGC
Organism: Cryobacterium sp. TMT3-29-2; assembly: GCF_004564305.1. Classification (NCBI taxonomy): domain Bacteria; kingdom Bacillati; phylum Actinomycetota; class Actinomycetes; order Micrococcales; family Microbacteriaceae; genus Cryobacterium; species Cryobacterium sp. TMT3-29-2. Next base: position 57,274 of record NZ_SOGK01000129.1, on the reverse strand, counting down.
TTCCGGCACCGTCGTCGAAGCCGGTCTGGAACCATCGTTGGCGCTGCTCGCTGGAACCGTGGGTCCAGGCCTCCGGGTTGACCTGGCCCTGCATCGACTCCTGAATGCGGTCGTCACCGATCGCGGATGCCGCGCTGAGCGCATCCTGAATCTGCGCCTCCGTGATGGGCTTCAGAAACGGTACTCCGCCGGCGTCGCGGGTCTTGGAGGCAGCCCCGGCCCACGCGCCCGCGAAGCAGTCGGCCTGCAGTTCGACCCGCACCGCGTTGGAGCCGGCTCCGGTCTGGCCGTCCTGGGAGGATGCGAGGGTTCCTTCCAGATTCTGAATGTGATGGCCCCATTCATGGGCCACGACGTACATTTCGGCGAGCGGACCACCCGAAGAGCCGAAGCGGGTGCGCAGGTCGCCGAAGAACGCGGTGTCGATGTAGATGGTCGCATCCGGCGGGCAGTAGAACGGTCCGGTGGCGCTGGTGGCCCCGCCGCACCCGGTTCCAACGCTGTCGGTGAACAGCGCAACCGGCGGCGGCTGGTATTCGGCTCCGCGGGCGGGCAGTTCCTTAGCCCAGAATACGTCGAGGGACGCCGCCGCGCCCTTGATCCGGCACTCGACGTCTTCGTTCGCCTGGGCGCCGGTCGTGCACTCGGACAGGTTCGACACGCTGCCGCTGTCGGCGGGCTGCGTGCCGCCGCCGGCCAGGCCGCTCAGGTCGACACCCAGGAGCTGTGAGAGCAGGAAGAGGGCGATCGCACCCACACCGCCGCCCACTGCGATGCCCGCGGTGCGGCCCCTTTTGCTGACCCGGCCGCCGCCGATGTTCGCGTTGTCGTTAAATGTCATGAGAAAAAGCTACCCGTTGACGTGGTCCGCTGCCGCGATGATGGCGTCCGGGTTATAAAGCTCGCTAATGGAACAGCAGGTGCCTTGCGCACGATGTGCCCGCCCGCCGAAATAAGTGAGCTCCGCCGTCCCCCATTCGGGGTCCGAGCCGACTTGGGCGTTCGGGGGTATGGTCAGCTCGCAAGCAGTTGAAGATTCATCACTTGTTTGTTTGTTCGGGTTGTCTCGTTCCCTAGACAGGCTTCCCGGGCGAATCCCATCCCGCTCTGTACACCCGAAATGCAGAGGATTCACGTGAAGACGACCGCGACGTGTCGACCTATTCGTCGACCCAAATTCACCGGCCCCACCCAGGCCAAGCGCCGAGCGCTCCACCGCGTCTTGCTGGCGGGGTGAACAGACTGTGACGCACCCACAACCGCGCCTGCCCCTCGCCGGGCGCCTCCCCCTCGCCCAGCCTAAGCTTTCCCTGGTGCCGGCACCGGCTCTCGAGAACCCGGTCAGCGTCGACGCGAAGTCGTCCGGCCTGGTCTGGGCCAGACAGTTTCGGACGAAACTCCTGATGAGCGACGTGGGCATCGTTATGACCGCCGTCGCGACGGCCCTGCTCGTGAGATTCGGCGGAGAGGGTGCCCAGGCATCCGTCGGCGGATATCAGGCAGACTACTGGCTCGTCGCGCTGCTCATCGCGCTCAGCTGGATCGCGACCCTGGGGGCATTCCACACCCGGAACTCGCGCGTCATCGGCATCGGCGCCACCGAGTACAAGCAGGTGATCAACGCGAGCGCACTCACCTTCGGGCTGCTTGCCATCGGCTTCCTGGCGTTTCAGGTCGATGTCGCGCGCGGCTTCTTCGTGCTCGCACTCCCCGTCGGCATGTGCGGCCTGGTCTTGGAACGCTGGCTGTGGCGACGGTGGCTGCTGCGCCAAAGGGCCTTCGGCCATTACCTTGCCCGAGTCATCGTGGTTGGGAATCGCGCCGATGTCGAATATGTGGTCGGCCAGATCGAGAACGCCGGTGCCACCTACTACGTGGTGGGGATCGCACTCGCAAATGGATCGAAGTCCCCGGTTAAGGTTCAAAACCGGACCATCCCGGTGGTCTCCGACCTGGCCCACGTCGGGGCCGCGGCCACGAATTTCGCCATCGACACAGTGATTGTCGCAGGCGCTCCCAGCGGAGGGAGCGAGTATATCCGCACCTTGGGTTGGGAGCTGGAGGGGACATCCGCCGAGCTGGTACTGTCCAACCAGCTCACGGATGTCGCCGGTCCCCGCATCCATTTCCGGCCGGTTGAGGGGTTGCCCTTGATCCACGTGGAGATCCCCCAATTCGAGGGCGCAAAGCACGTACTCAAGCGCATCCTCGATATCGGCTTGTCGGGGATCTCACTTCTTGTCTTCTGGCCGCTCCTGGTGGCCATCGCGATCGTAGTGAAGCTCGACTCGCCTGGGCCCATCCTCTTCCACCAGGAGCGGTGCGGGCGCAATGAGCGTACTTTCCAAATGGTCAAGTTCCGTTCCATGGTGCAGACGGCGGAAGACGACCTGGCCGGCCTGCTCGACCAGAACGAGGCCTCCGGGGTGCTGTTCAAGATACAGAACGACCCACGGATCACCAGGTGCGGGCGACTCTTGCGCAAATATTCGCTCGACGAACTTCCCCAGCTGTGGAACATTTTCGTCGGTGAGATGAGCCTGGTCGGGCCGCGCCCGCCGTTGCCCGAAGAAGTCAAATCCTATGACACTCACGTTCGGCGTCGCCTCTACATCAAGCCTGGCCTGACCGGCATGTGGCAGATCAACGGTCGGTCGAACCTGAGCTGGGAAGACAGCGTGCGCCTCGACCTGTATTACGTCGAGAACTGGTCGCTGACCGGCGACCTCTACATAATCTGGCGCACATTTCGCATGGTCATGCGAGCAGAAGGAGCGTACTGATGGCGAACGAAAGCGTCTCGATTAATGAAGGAGGGGCCTTGACAAAAACGGTCGGCTACGCTGGCGGAGCTTTCGACCTCTTCCACATTGGCCATCTCAACATCCTCAAGCACGCGAGGAGCGAGTGCGATCATCTGATCGCCGGGGTAGCGACCGATGAAATGCTCCTCGTGACCAAGGGTTCGCTACCCGTGGTGCCGTTGGCCGAGAGGCTTGAGATCGTTCGTCATATCGACTTCGTCGATGAAGCAACAGCTGAAACGGACGAAGACAAGTTGGATACCTGGCGCACGCTTCATTTCGACGTCTACTTCAAGGGCGACGATTGGAAGGGCACGGAGAAGGGTCGCCGACTTGAGCGCCGATTCGCCGAGGTGGGCGTAGAAATCATCTACTTTCCCTATACCGTTTCGACCTCGAGCACGGCCCTCCGCCTTGCACTGAAGGCCCTGTCCTCCAACGCGCCGAGCAACCAACCGGTTCATGACTTCAGCAACAGCGAGCGATAGGACGACCATGGTTCCGAAAAGGGCACTCATCACAGGGGTGACCGGCCAAGATGGTTCGTATCTGGCCGAGTTTCTCCTGTCCAAAGGCTACGAGGTTCACGGCCTCAAGCGACGGTCGTCGCAGCTCAACACACAGCGAATCGACCATATCTATCAGGACCCGCACGAGCAAAACGCGCGTTTCTTCCTGCATTTCGGAGATCTGTCCGATTCGTCGAACCTCACCCGCATTATTCAGGAGGTGCAGCCGGATGAGATCTACAACCTGGGTGCACAGTCCCATGTGGCAGTCAGCTTCGAAATGCCCGAATACACCGCTGACATCGACGCCCTGGGCACTCTGCGTCTCCTCGAAGCCGTGAGATTGCTGGGGATGACGGATAGAGTCAGGTTCTACCAAGCCTCGACATCTGAATTGTACGGGTTGGTCCGGGAGTCACCTCAAAGCGAGATCACACCCTTCTATCCTCGTTCTCCGTATGCGGTCGCCAAGCTGTACGCCTATTGGATGACCGTGAATTACCGAGAGGCCTACGGGATGTACGCCTGCAACGGGATTCTGTTCAACCACGAATCCCCGCGCCGCGGTGAGACGTTCGTGACGAGGAAGATCACCCGAGCCATCGCCAACATCGCCCAGGGCCTCGAGTCCTGCCTGTTCCTCGGAAACCTGAACTCTCTTCGCGACTGGGGCCACGCACGCGACTACGTTCGTCTCCAATGGATGATGCTGCAGCAGGATGCGCCGGAGGACTTCGTGATTGCCACGGGAGTCCAGTACTCTGTGCGCGAATTCGTCGAATGGTCGGCGAAAGAGGCTGGAATCACCCTGAGATTCGAGGGTGAGGGCCTGAACGAGATCGGCATCGTCGACAGCGTCGTCGGAGACCTCTCACCTGCCGTTCACCCGGGCGACGTCATTGCGAGAGTCGATCCCCGTTACTTCCGGCCGGCCGAAGTGGAGACCCTGCTCGGGGACTCGACCCGGGCCCGTCTCAAGCTGGGCTGGCTGCCAGAGATCAGCGTGCGAGAGATGTGCGCGGAAATGGTTGCCTCAGACCTCGTGATCGCGCAGAAGAGCGTCCTCTTGAAGAGTCACGGTTTCCCTTCCCTCGTGTCTTGGGATACTTGGTGAACCGAGACACCGGCGCTGCTGTCTACGTCGCGGGACACAACGGGATGGTGGGCTCGGCGATCGTGCGCCGACTCACGTCGCTGGGTTACGTCAACATCGTGACCGCCCGTCATTCGGAACTCGACCTAGTCGACCAGCGAGCCGTTCGGGCCTTCTTCGAGGACAATCACATCGATCAGGTTTATGTCGCTGCCGCGAAAGTCGGCGGGATTGAAGCCAACAACTCCTCGCCGGCGGATTTCATCTTCGACAACCTCCTGATCGAGGCCAACATCATCAAGTCCGCACACGACTTCGGCGTTCCGAGACTCCTTTTCCTCGGCTCGTCCTGCATCTATCCCAAGTTCGCCACCCAGCCCATGGCCGAAGACGCGCTCCTGACAGGCCCGCTCGAAGCCACCAACGAACCGTATGCCATCGCCAAGATCGCCGGAATCAAGCTGTGCGAGAGCTTCAATCGCCAGTATGGGCGGGACTACCGAAGCGTGATGCCCGCGAATCTCTATGGTCCCGGAGACAACTATCACGCATCCTTCAGCCATGTCATCCCCGGTCTGCTCAGGCGTTTTCACGAGGCACGGGAAAACGGGGAGGATACGGTCGTCATCTGGGGCAGCGGCAACCCGCGACGTGAATTCCTTCATGTCGACGATATGGCGGCGGCCAGCGTGCACGTCATGGAACTTGACCGTGAGGTGTATCAGGCCAGCACTGCGCCCATGCTGTCGCACGTCAACGTCGGGACCGGCTCCGACTGCAGCATCAGCGACCTGGCAGCGACGATCGCGAAAGTCACCCGCTTCACCGGCCGGCTGACTTTCGACACCAGCAAGCCCGACGGCGCTCCTCGGAAGTTGATGGACATCACCCGCATCCAGGCTCTGGGCTGGGAGCCCACGATCGGCCTCGAGGACGGCCTTGAAGACGCGTACGCCTGGTTTGTTTCCCATCACGCAGATTTTCGCGGGCGGTGAGCAGGCAGATGAGGGTCACCATCATCGGACTGAACTATTCTCCCGAGCCGACCGGCATCGGCGTCTACACCACTGGGCTCTCGGAGGCACTGGCCGCGAGTGGTCACCCGGTCACCGTGATAACCGGCAATCCCCACTACCCGCAATGGCGGATCTACGACGGCTACGGCAGCCACAAGCGCGAAGACGGGCGCGAGCATGACCGCGAAAAGATCAGAGGCGTCAACGTCACCAGAGTCCGTCACGGTGTGCCGTCGCAACCGCGTCTGTGGAACCGCCTGGGCATGGAACTCGGCTTCGGGATTCGGGCGGTGTTCAGCAAGTGGGACAGGCCCGACGTGGCCGTGCTGGTCACACCTGCCTTATTCTCCGTCGGCGCGGCAATGCTGCGCGCCCGCCTGTTCCGCACCAACACCTGCATCTGGGTGCAGGACATCTATAGCCTCGGAGTGTCCGAGAGTGGAACAGGCGGCCACCTGGCCACCTGGCTGCTCCGCCGCATCGAGCGGTCCATCCTTCGCAGTGCGAACACGGTCGTCGTGATCCACGAGCGGTTCAAGCGCTATCTGGTTGAGGAGATGGCCATCGACGCCGACTCCGTCGAGGTCGTTCGCAATTGGTGCCACACCGACTACCCGAACGGCGACCGTCGGGAAGAAGTGCGCACCACACGCGGCTGGAAAACGGATGATATCGTCGTTCTCCACGCGGGGAACATGGGTGCCAAACAGGCCCTCGAGAACGTTGTCCACGCTTCGGAGATCGCAGAGCAGCGGGGATCGAAGGTGAGATTCGTCCTCCTCGGCGACGGAAACAAGCGGCATCAACTCGAAGCCATGGGCGTCAACCGCCGTCTCGAGTTCATCGATCCCCTATCCGAAGAAGCGTTCCAGGCGACCCTCTCAGCCGCGGACATCCTGCTCGTCAATGAGCGGCCTGGCTTGACGGAAATGTGCGTACCGAGCAAACTTACGACGTACTTCAACACCGGGTTACCCGTCATCGCGGCAACTGATGAATCCAGTGTTACCGCCGATGAGCTGGCGTTGGCTGGCGGCGGAATCAGAATCAACGCCGCGGTCCCCGGCGACCTTGTGGACGCAGCGGAGAAGCTCGGTCGTGATGCAGAGTCTTCAGCCGCCTACGGAGCGGCCGGGCGGCGGTTCTCTGCCGGCTTCCTTTCCTCAGACGCTGCAATCAGCCGGTTTCGGCGAATTCTCGAGCAGGGTGCATGTGACAGCGGTGTCGAGAGAGGTCGGTTGGCACGTCCATTTCCGACCGGGGCGACGGATGCAGTCGAACCGAAGTGAAGCGGAAATGGACGACCCGGAACGAATGGTCATCAACTGACGAGGATTGACCTGAATTCGACCGGCGGTCCGTCCTGGTAGTTCTTGCACAGCCAAAAATAGCCTCCCCGGTAGCTCGCGTCATCGATGTCCATCGACCAGCCCTCACCGTCAAGTCGAAGGATGCGAATACTGTTTGCGAGGACTTCGATCTGGAGACGCACCCATTCCGAAGCCCGGGGTGGGGCAGTCAGCACCGCTTTCAACCGCGTGCCCTCGGTCGTCCCCGCGACCCGGCTGAACAATTCAAGGGAGCCATTCGCCCGGAGAATCATGTGGTACCCCGGCACATCGCTAACCGCCCTGACTCGGTAGGGCCGGTCGTCTGCGGCACCAAAGGCGATCCCGGCGTGCTGCTCCGCCCTTGGAAGCGACCCCGGCCAACGGAGCTCACACGTGATCCGATACGAGCCGGGACCCACCGGGCACATTGAGCCCATGAGGTAGCTCTGCACGTCCCGGTGGCCCAGTGCCACGGATGCGGCGCCCGCATCGATCAGGGGCTGCACCTGGGTGCCCTCGTCAATGGTCCAGGGCAGGTCGCCGGCGGCCCGCAGCCCGGTTCCGAAGGAGTCACCTTGACAACCCGCGGTCGTCCCGGTCACGTAGGGCAGATTGGAGCACATCATCCCAGCCACGCCCAGGTCGCTCATCCGGTCGCGCATCGAGCGATAGTGCACCTCCCACGCAATAACCGGTTTTCCGAAGCCCACCAACACGGCCACCTGCGCATCCGTCGCCCGGTGTGACACCCCGAGCAGATCGAAACGCGGCGCAAGTTCATCTGCACGCTCGAAAAGTTCCGGAGTGAAGTATCCCCAGGTTGTGTAACCGTGCTTGTCGGCCAGTGTGTATTGCGTTGCACCTGCCCATTGTTTCCAGACGAAATGGTCCGTGGAGTGCGAGTAGCTGTCCATGACCTTGAGCAAAGCTTCCGTGTTGGTGCCTTGCTTGTCTTCGAGAAAAATCACGTGCGTTGTGGCGAAGGCATCCAATACGTCCGCGAGCAACGGCAGCGGCTCCTTTTCAGCCGCTGGGCCGAGCCAGGCTCTCGCGTCGCTGCGAAGTTGCGACAGTTCCTCCCAGGTGACTTCCGCGATCGGGAGGTCGACACCCGTCATCCGCTTGGTCGTCAGATCGTGATGGCACACGAACACGCCATCGGAGGTGGCGCTGACCGAGACTTCGATCGCTTTGGCCCCACTGGCGATCGAGCGGCTGTACGCATCGAAGCTGTGCTCAACCCAGTTGTCTCCGGAGCCACGGTGAGCTACATAGAACGGTGTCGTTCCGAGGAGATCTCCGATCGCATATCGTGCCGCAGCGGCCGGGGGAACGGAGACCGGTGGCGCGGGCGCTGGCACTGGTGCGGCTTGGCAAGCCGACAGCAACAGTGTGGAGGCGCCGGCCAGGAGGAACTGTCTGCGGTTCATCGACGGCAGGAACGGAGTACGGCTGGTGTCAGCCGTGCTCCGCCCCTCGGCACCGCTGGACATTCAGCCTGCTGTGTAGGTCAGGGTGAGCAGTGGGCGGTAGGTGGCGCTGGTGCTGTTGGTCGACCACAGCCGGAGGTTGTCCGAGCCGGCACTGACCAGCGCGACGGACAGCGTTGAACCAGTGAGAGTTCTCAGCTGCGCCGCATCGAGCGGGACCGAGTAAGCCGTGTTCGTTGCCGATGCGCCGGTGAGGCTCCCCAGGTCTGCTCCCAGGCCGGTGGGTCGGTTGTTCCAGTTCACCGTGCCCTCCGTCCAATTCCCACTCAGCAGCTTGAACATCTGGGCGTCCACCGAGGCTGCGGTCGAGTCTGTCGAGGTTCGAACTCGGAGGGTCGCCCCGCTGAGCACAGTGCCCGCCGGAGCAGCCGGGATTGCGAACTTCAGGTACGACTCGATCAGCGACGTGCCTGCTCCCCGGGACGACAACTGGTTATTGGACCCGAAGTTGGTCGTGGGAAGCACCTGGTACACCATCGCATCCTCGCTGGCACCGGCCGTCAGGACCACCGGTTCCACAGGGGCGGCCTGAACTGTCGCCTCCGCGGCACCAGAGGCAGCACTCACGTTGCCGGCGGCATCACTCGCCACCACCTTGTAGAAGTAAACCCCCGCCGCCAGACCGGGATCCGAATAGGACGCACCCGAGACATCTGCGATCTTGCTCGACGCGTCAGCGACGAACTCAGCCGTAGACCCTCGGTGCACGGAGTAACCCGTCACGGCGACATTGTCTGTCGACGCGGTCCAGGCCAACGAGACCGCACTCCCCGACACCGTCGCCGTCAGACCAGTCGGAACGCTCGGTACGACGGTGTCGGGGGTCGACACCGTCGCGGGTACCGATGCGGAAGCCGGACTGGCGTTGCCTCTGGCGTCGTAGGCGAACACGACGTAGTGGTATGTGCCGTCGGCGAGCCCCGAGTCCGTATAGGACGGATTGGTCACGTCGGCGATCTTGTTGGTGGCGTCAGCGACGAAGCCGGCTGCGGACCCTCGGTGCACCGAGTAGCCGGTGACGCCGACATTGTCTGTTGATGGCGTCCAGGCCAACGCGACGGAGCCGTTCGAGACGGTCGACGTCAGGCCGGTGGGAGCGCTCGGCGCTATGGAATCGGGAGTGGTGTTGGAGCCCAGCTCGTAGTGAGCCGTGACGGCCGCCGCGTTCAGGGCCGACGGATAGACCGCCACCTCATCGAGCAGGCCCGCAAAATAAGGACTCGCGGGCTGCGAGGGCCAGCTGTTGAGGTTGCCACCCCCGGCACGCCAGTAGCCGTCGAATGCCTGGTTGACCGTGGTGGGGTTCGAACCGATCTCCAGACCGTCCAGGTAGAGTCTCATTCCGTCGGGACCCTGTGTACCGACCACGTGGTGCCAGGTGTTGTCGTTGAATCCCGGCGGTGATTCGATGAGCTGGAAACCCCCGGCGTACACCCCGAAGACGACGCTGCCCGAATTGGTCAGATAGATCTGCTTGTCGTAGTTCGAACCCTGCCCGGTTGCGGCATTCTCAAAGCCCACGATCTTCCCGCCGGATGAACTACCCGTCTTGAACCACGCTTCCGTGGAGAAGGCCGGGAAAGAGGAGCGTGCGGTCTTGGTCGCGATACCGCCAGCCTGAGTTCCGCTGGCCTGCACAGAAGATCCGACTTGAATGGCCTTCGGCTGCTGCAGCTGCACGGCGGTGCCGTATTCGCCGTCGCTCTGGCCGTTGGACGACGAGTCTTTCGCCGTGTTTCCGGAGGCCTCGTCGAGGCGCCAGTACACATCAGGCTCGTCCGTGTAGATCCTGGCTCCATACGCGTCTGTGGGAGTCGGCGGAACGGCGGGGGTACCCCCGGCGAGAGTGTAGTGCTGGGCGATCTGCGCGGCGCTCAGGGCGGATGCATAGACCGCGGTGTCGTCGATCTGGCCGCCGAAGAAAGCGCTGGACGGCTGGTTGGGCCAGCCATTCAGGTTGTCCCCGCCGACATGCCAGTTGCCACTGTATTGCTGGCTGGTGCTGGTGGCGTTCTGGCCCACCCGAACGCCGTCCACGAACATCTTCATCCCGGTCCCACTCTGAGTTGCCACGATGTGGTGCCATGCATCGTCGTTGTACGACGAGGCCGTCCTGATCGTTTCGGGGCGACCGATGTAGACACCGAAGGTCAGGCGACCCTGGTTGTCCATATAGATGTGTTTGTCGTAGCTTCCGCTGAGACGCGTGCCACCGTTCCCGGTGTGCGGCCGGCCATTCCCGAAGCCGATGATTTTGCCGCCTCGAGTCGTCGTCGTCTTGATCCAGGTTTCGATCGTATAGGTCGTGGGTGCCGCCGCCTGTTGGTCGCTCCAGACATAGCCGTCGGTTCCGTTGAACGCCACGGACGTGTCGGCGTCACCGGCGATCGCACCGCCGGCGCCATAGGTGACACCGTTCTTGTAGAGGCCGTTCAGGCCGGAGACGGTGGCACCGGACTTGTCTTGCGCCCAGGGACCGGAAACCTCATCCAGACGCCAATACAACTTGGCTCCGTCCTGGATCACCTGACTGGGGTAGTCAACCCCCTTGGTGACAGCGCGGGCTGACACCGACGCCGACAGCGGACTGGTGTTGACACCGTCATTCGCCGTCACCCGATAGGTGTAATTCGTGCCAGCGGTGACATTCGTGTCGACGACGGTCACCTGCGGGCGGGTCCACCACAGTGAGTTGGCGGTACCGGTCCAGATCGGGGTCGCGGCGCCATTCCGGTAGACGTTGTACGTCAAGGCGCTGTCGTCAGGGTCGACCACGGTGCGGAAACGGATCTGGTTGGCACCCGAGGTGAGCGCCTCGGCCGCCACGACCGGGGTGGGCGGCGCACCGACGTCATCCGGGCCGAACCGGGTGAGACCCTGTTGGACTGTGCCGTTGATGACCGTGAACTCGCCGCCGTACCAGAGGTACTTCTTTCCCGTTGTGGCGCCGGTCGCAATGGTGAGGGCACGAGGGCCGATGCCTTCGCCTGTGCCGTCATTCGCAGTCGGGAACCAACCCAGCAAAGCCGCGTCCGTGGTGTTCTGCGCGGTGAGGTACACGCGTTTCCCGTCGGGGAATGCGTTGTTCGATGAGCAGTCGTGCGCGTGATTGGCGGAATACAAGGTTCCCTGATATTCGAGCACCGCCTGAGTCGCGCCCAGGCAGGTGTCCCGCCAGGTCTGGTCCAGTGTGCCCCAGTTGATGGCGAAACGGCCGTCGAAGACTCCGCCCCCTGTTCCTTCGTTGCCCCCGTAGAACGACGTGCCGTCCGACCACAGGGTCTTGGTCACCGAGGTCCGAGGGATGAAGCCGAGGGGGTAGTTCCGCACGTTGGCGCCGGTGGTCGCGTCGACGACCGCGATGGAGTGGGAATCCTGGTTGTTGACCGTGAAGAAGTCACCACCGATGGCCACCCTGGTGCGGTCGGGAGAAACGGCCACGGCCCGCCCGATAGTGTCAGCCGCCGGGGCCCAGGGCAGAAGCGCGCCGGACGTAGCGTTCACCGCCGCGAACCGCTGGCGCGTCTGGCCGCCGACGGTCTGGAACTCTCCGGCCAGGTACAGAGTTGACGAGGTGGCAGCCATGCCGAAGACGAAGGAGGACACCCCCGCCACCCGGAACGGCTTGACGGTGCAGGCGACGGGGTCGATCGCGGCAACCCGCGCGGCGTTCACTCCGCCGACGGTGGAGAAGTTGCCCCCTATGTAAATGGTGTTGCCGTCAGGTGAGGCAATCACCGACCGCACAGTCGGCGTGGCCCCGTTCAGGGTCATGGCGAACTGACAGCTGTCGGGCGCTCCCGTTTCCGCGTTGAAAATCGCCAGCGTGCCCTGGTTTCTCGCCACTCCGACACCACCGCTGGGTGGTCTGATCTGAGAGAATGTTCCACCCGCAACGACTTTGCCGTGCACCGTACCGACCCCGTAGACGACGCCGTTCGTCTGCCAGGTCGATAGGTTGTCCGCGCTGAAGGCGACGCCGGTCGAGAGCGCCGACGCCGATTGCGGCACGGAACTCGCCATGGCGAGTCCGGCCACAACCGCCACGGTGGTGAGAATTGCGGCAAGCTTGCGCATAGCTTCCTGTCCCTCGGGTGAGCAGCCTCGTCGCTGGAAAGCTCGGAAGACTGCGATCGAACTATGGAATCCAGCCTCACGCGGCTTTGGAGCGCTTCGGGTAAGAAAAGCATTGCTCACGACTAGCGAAAAGGAGGGATCGGCGGAAACGTACGCCCTGTGCGCCACACGCGCAATACCCCCGATAAGTGGCGAGTGCCGTAGGGATACCATGTGCCGAGGACGCGGCATCCGCGCCCCCTGCTCCATCGATCCGAGGAAGGCCCGCGATGACACAGTTTCGTGAAGCACACGCACAGCTTGCGAGTGCGCAGAAGGCACAGACCGGGGTGTCGCTGTACACGCGATACGTCAACCGGCCGTTGGGGCGTGTGCTGGCCTCGGTGTGTTTTGGACTCAGGATGACGCCCAATCAGGTGACCGCACTGTCGGCCCTTGCGACGGGCGCGGGTCTTGCCCTCCTGGTCAGCGGGGAACCAAGCCCGCTCCGAGCCGTCGGCGTAACGGTCCTCCTCATTCTCGGCTTCGCCCTGGATTCGGCAGACGGACAGGTCGCACGCCTGACCGGCCGAGGTTCCGCCGCAGGCGAGTGGCTCGATCACGTCGTGGACGCCGGCAAGGTCGTCGCCGTCCACGCCGCAATCCTCATCACGGCGTTCCGATTCTGGTCGGTGGAGCCGATCTGGTATCTCGTGCCGCTCGCATTCCAAGTCGTGTCCGTCGTCACTTTTGTGGGCGGCCTGCTGATGGCGCTGCTCCTGCGTCGTTCAGCGAAAGAAACCCCCACCACCCCGGCCAACGGCGAGGGCAGGGCTCGTCGCCCCTCGAGAGCCCGGGCCATTGCTCTGCTGCCGGCCGACTACGGGATCCTTTCGCTCAGCTTCATCCTCACTGGCTGGCCTGGTGCCTTCGTCGTTGCCTACAGCCTCCTCTTGGCCGCCAACACGCTGGTCATGGCACTACTGCTCGGCAAATGGTTCCGGACGCTGTCTGCCCGCGGCTAAAGCGCGTCTTCCACGGTTTCTCCCGTCGCCGGGATGAAGACCCGGCTGGTTCCCGTGGTCGAGCGCTCGAACCACTCACCGTCGATCGGCCCGCGGAGCGAGGCCGGAACACCCGCCCACAGTCCGGGCGAAGCGCCCTGCTTCGCACGGGCGAGCACCGATCCCCCCGCCAGGACCGACCGGTCAGGCAGGACAGCACCGCCAAAGAGCAGACAGCGCGCTCCGACGAAACTCCGGGCTCCAATTCGCACCGGATAGGCCGACTGGGCATTTCGTCGAACGTCGATGCTGTGCGTCACAATTTTGGTTTCGTGCCCGGCGACACTGGAGTACTCGCCGATCACTATGGAGCCGGAGCAATCGAACTGATGCCGGCTCGTGACAAAGGAATGAGGTCCGACTTCCAGTACGGCGCCGTCCGGGTAGAGCCGCTTGTATACAGGGTGGGATGAAAAAACGTTCAAGCGGCCGATGGTTGCGTGATCACCGATCGACACTCGGCGCATATTCTTGAGCAAGTTCCAGCGACCGATCCGGCTGTTCGCTCCCATCGAAACCTGTGTCACCCGAAGGACGAGACACGATCGCGCGATTGCGGTCGGATGAATGTCGTGGCCGATCGAGCGGAGGAGCCGATTCTTGGCCGTGCTCGCCGGTAACGCCCAAGCCAGCGCCCTCATTGCGTCTTTGATCTGACTCATGAGCCGTTCACCCCGATTTCCGGATCCATTGTGACGTCGAGCGCACTCACGCTGCGCTGGGCGATTGCCCGGCGCATGCCTATGAGTTCAAGCAGGAGCCTGAGCGAAAGCCCTGCGAAGATACCACAGAGCGCCCCCTCTGCCCCCCACAACACGGCTCCGATAGCGACGCAGGGCAGACCGACCAGAGTACCAATGGCGGTCGCCCTGGTCACCACGTCGAGTCTGCGCAATGCCGCCAGGCAGGCCTTGCTGACGACCGCCTCGATCAGGCTCACTCCGGTGATGAACGCCATAAGTATCAGGGTGATAAAAGACGGTTTGATCTGGCCGCCTCCGAGCCAACCCACCAATTCCGGGGCTACGGCCAGCATGAGACCGGCGAGCGCAACCGCGAACACCACGGCGGCGAGCAGCCCCGTCCTGACTCGGCGGACGAGCTCCTGCTGTCGAGCCTTGGGCACCCAACCTTGGAGGATCGTGACGAATGGACCGAGTCCCACGATCACCTGGCGCTGCACCTTCTCGACGACGGCGTAAACCGGCTGCGCGCCCGGGGCGATCAACGACACGATGACAATCGGGGTCGAAGTGTAGATCGAGGAAAGCACGGTCGAGGTCAGTCCCAGCCGCTGCGAAGACAGCACCACCCCGACCCGCCTGCGCGGGAGCGACCGAAGCCGACGGAGTCTCCACGGTCGCAGGATCCAGATGGTGGAGACCACGAATGCCGTCACCATACCGATCAGCTGCCAGAGCACACCCACGAGAGCGCTCGACCCGTGAGCCATGAAGAAGATGCCGATGCCGGTACCGAGAATACGCGGGACGGTTTCGAAGACCAGGAGTCGGTACGGTTGCATAAGACCGACGAACAACCAGTTCGCAGTCAATCCCACGGTCGCCGTGGACAGAGCGCCGACTCCGGCGAAGATGGCGTAGTCGCGACCGACCCCCCAGGCCACCGAAAAGACAAGAAGGCCGACGGGGAAAATGATCAGCAGCTTGCAGACAACCGACTCCGCATAGGCGGTGAGGCGCATGTTCGCGTCGGCCCTCGCCACGGAGGCCGGCCCGGAGAGCCCCCAGCCGTAGGCGACGATCACCGCACCTACTCCGCCGATGGACTGGCCTGCCGCAATCATCCCCCAAGCCGCCGCGCCGCTTGCCGCGACCATCGAGGGGATCACCGCAAGCGAGACGACGGCCAGAAGCACCATCGAGATCGAGTAACCGATGATGGTGTTCATGCGGGCTCGAACGCGCCCCAGCCCTCTGCCCCGCGGTGCACCTGCCCTCATCGGACCCTCATCTCGCCGGCCCACGCTCAGATCGACGGGGTTGAATGTGATCAAGCTAGCAGCACTTCATTCGACGGGATATCTAGCCGCTGATCGCTTGTCTGCGTACACTCACGATCATGTCAGTCAGCGACGCGAGACCACAGATGGCCCGACCGTTAGGTCTCCCTCGCCGGAACCTAGCCGGATTCTCCGGCGCGGGCTACGAACGGGGACGGAATTCGCTCTGGCAGATCAGCTGGCTGCTCATCTCCGGACTGGTCATTGTCCGGTGGTGGTGCCCGCCCCGTCTCCGCGTCGCGCTCCTGCGGCTCTTCGGAGCCACGATCGGTGACAATGTCCTGATCCGCCATCGCGTGCGCATCCACTGGCCCTGGAAACTGGTCGTCGGCGACAACTCCTGGATTGGCGAAGACGTCTGGATTCTGAATCTCGAGCCGGTGCTCATCGGCAGCGACGTGTGCATTTCCCAGGGCGTCATGCTGTGCACGGGCAGCCATGACCGCACCTCGCAGACATTCGAATTCGACAATGCGCCGATTGTCGTGGAAGACGGCGCATGGATCGCGGCCAGGGCAACAATTCTCCGCGGCAGCAGGATCGGCCACGACAGCGTCGTCGGCGCGACGGCTCTCGTCTCCGGGAGCTTGCCGGCTGGAACACTTCTGCGAGCTCCGCGCGCGAAACGACCAGAGCTCTCACAGGACCGGGACCAGACCTGAATGCGTGTGCTCTCCATCGTGACGCTCGTCAGTCCCAACGGTGAGTATGGAGGTCCCGTTCGCGTCGCGTTGAACCAGGCCCGCGCACTCCGCGAAGCAGGCCACGAAGTGGTGCTAGCCGGCGGCGCCCGCGGATTCGGTGAGGCAGCCCCCCATGAATTCGACGGTGTGCCGCTGCGTCTGTTCCCCGCCCGAACGATCATTCCGGGGATCGGTTTTGCCGGCCTGTGCGCACCCGCCCTGCAGCACTGGCTCAAACAGGCCGCAGACTCTTTTGACGTTGTGCACATACATGCCGCCCGTGACCTCGTCACCCTCCCTGCGGCGCGCTGGTTACGCAAGGCTGGCATACCGTACGTGATGCAGACTCACGGCATGATCGACCCTTCAGGCAATCCATTGGCGATTCCTCTGGACGCGTTCGTCACCCGGCCGGCTCTGAGGGGGGCGAAGGTGGTGTTCTACCTCACCGATCAGGAACGGAATGATCTCAGCGCGGTTGCAGGCACAGCGCTCCACCTGCAGCACCTCGCCAATGGTGTACCAGTGCCGGTGAGCGCACACGGTCCCTCTGCGGGCACGGAAGTGCTCTACCTGGCTCGACTCGCCCGCCGGAAGCGCCCGCAGCTTTTCGTGGAAATGGCGCTCGCTCTTGCCGATGAATTCCCGCAGGTGTCGTTCACCCTGGTCGGTCCCGATGAAGGAGAGGGACCGGCGGTGCAACGCCTCATCGACGCGGCCGATCGCAAAGGCGTACTTTCCTGGGAGGGACCACTGGCCCCGGATGCAACCAATGAACGGCTGGCGCGGGCCGCCGTCTACGTTCTGCCTTCAGTCGATGAACCGTATCCGATGTCCGTTCTCGAAGCCATGTCGCTCGGCGTGCCGGTGGTCATCACGAATAGCTGCGGGCTTGCTCAGGCGGTCGACGAGATCGGATGTGGGATTGTCGTGGACGACTCTCTCGAGGCTCTGATCGGCGCCGTTGCAACGGTTCTACGCGACGACGTCCTGACTCGCAGCATGGGCCGCGCCGGCGCGCGGGCTAGCCGGAACCGGTTCGGGATGCAGGCGATTGCTGAAACTCTGGCCAGTTCGTACCGCTGAGCGAGTCGCCTCCGGGGGACCTGACCGGCTGTCGGACGAAAAGCAGACACGCCAGCGCGACCGCCACCACTCCCGTCGCCTGGAGCAGTGAACCGCGCAAGAGAATTGTCATATAGACCGGGAAGACTGCCCCGACAATGGCCCAATAGCCCGAGGCCTTGACCGCGGGGAGAAGTCGACTGTCCATGACCCGCAATGCGTAG
Source organism: Cryobacterium sp. TMT3-29-2 (assembly GCF_004564305.1). Lineage (NCBI taxonomy): Bacteria > Bacillati > Actinomycetota > Actinomycetes > Micrococcales > Microbacteriaceae > Cryobacterium > Cryobacterium sp. TMT3-29-2. The sequence continues at coordinate 39,916 of NZ_SOGK01000129.1, read as the reverse complement.
CCGACCAGGAGAAAACCCACGATGAGAACACCGATGCCGCCATTGACCAGGAATTCCGCCCAGAGCGGGGCAGAGAGGTTCTGAAAACTGTAGCCGCGATATTGAGCGAGCAGAATCCCCGTGTCGACGGGCTTGTCCGGCCAGAGGCCTCGGGGTACCCAGAAGAGGACACTGCCGAGCGCCTGGCGCCCCGGTTCAATCAGCCCGTCAAGACCGTACGAGAACGCATTGGCGACTTGCCAGAATGCGTCATAGTCAGGGTTCCCCTCGTACTCCCCGAAGAAACCGTTGCGCACCAAGTTGACTTCCGGTCGCCGGAAGGCGTCCGCCAGGGGAAACAGAAAAATCAATCCCACGAGTGCTGCAGTCAGGGCCGTTCGCACACGCGCGACGGTGAGCAGTGCTCCCGCGTATACGGCAAGGGCGAAGAGAACAGTGCCCAGGCTGTAGCGCGCGCTGCTGACCGGATTCACGACAGTGAGTAGGAGTGCGATCCCGATTGCAATCACGCCGCCATAGGCCATCGCCAGCGGCCCCGTCGTCCTCCGCCTCACCTGCACGAGCGCGCCGATGCCCACCAACAACGGGTAGATGGCAACGGCGTACATGATCGAGCGCACCGCAGGATCCGTCCACGTCGCTGAACGCGCGGCAAAGGCTTGATCCCTGCTACCGAAAAGCGATCCCAAACCGATTTTGGAGATGAAATACAGGCTGAAGATGAAGCCTGCGCCGACGAGCACCAGAGTCGACCAGGTCCGCACCTGGGTTACCGCCCGAACGGGGGCATTCCCCTCTTCTCGACTCCCGGTTGTCAGCCTGCCGCGCTCATGCCCGTAAGCAACCAATCGCCCGATTTCATAGCAGGCGACGCCCAGACAGACCAGGGCGGCCGTGGGGAGCTCGAGTGACTCGTCGATCCCTTGAGTCGTCCGCGAGATGAGACCACTTCGGATCTGGACGGTGGGAGCGATCCCCATGAAAACGTAGACGAACATCCAGAAGAAGAAGTCGAACAGCATCGGACGGCCGACAACGATGAGGAGGGCGAGTCGCAGACCTGCCCACACGACGAGGACCAAAGTCAGAATCCACGCCTGTCCTCTGCCGACGTCGGGCACCTGAACCAGGAGAGACAGTGGCATGACGGCAGCGAGGATGGCACCGAGAACGGTGACCCCGAGGACGGTGCGAAAAATCGATGCTGACCCCGACGTCCGGCCGTCGGCGCCATCTCCGGGCCCCCTCACGAAAGCGCAGTTTTCACACGGGCTGCGATTGCGGCATGACCTGCTTCGTTCACACTGACACCGTCACTTGCGACCATCGATGGATCGAGAACATTCGGTTCGAGCAGAGCAACGTACGCGGCGCCGACGCGTGCCGCGGCGGCGCGAACCTCGCTGTCCAATTCGACTGCCCGAGTATCGTCCATACCGTTGGGCGCCACCGGTCCGACGACGACCAGAGTCGCATCGGGCAGGCCGACGCGCAGGGCGGCAAGTGCGGCATTGATGGTTGCCACTGCTTCAGGCAGATCCACATTCATGCCGGCCCGTTCCGCCGCCACCACGACGACGGAGGGGTTCAGGCCGACGGTTTTGGCCACCAAGTCCTGGTAGCTCGGACACGGCGAGGGCCCACAGGTTCCGGGTGTGACTCCGAAAGCGATGACACCTCCTTTTGTTGCGAGATTGACCTCCTGCCAGCCCTTGTCTGCAGCGAGCCCAGTCGACCAGCGGGTGGCCTGGCCGCTGACTCCGGCTCCCGAGGTTGATGCCCCACCAAGGAACACGGCCGTGGGCGCACGTGGAACGGCGGTGATGGTGGGGTACGGGTCTTTCGGCGCTCCTGCGTCTTCCGTGCCGACCGGCTGCAGCGCGAGGAGTGCAAGCCCGATGGCACCCACGAAAAGCACGGCGACGACGAGAAATTTCCACCGCCGAGGCCGCATCAGAGGTCGGGCTATCATGTGCTCATAGTGGCACGCATATGCCACCCCTACGTGGGTCGCTGTGATAATGAGGTTCTTGATAGAGTCTCAGCATTGGCTGGTCAATCCGGTGCCGCTCGACACGGGGAAGGGCGAATACGTGGATCAACGTGGATTCTGGAACCTCTTGCGATCTCGCTGGGTTGCACTCGTCACATTCACCATTCTCGGCGTCATCGCCGCTTCGGTCTACGTGTTGACCACCGAGCCTGAATACTCTGCGGAAGCGGAGTTATTCGTTTCGGCAATCGGTAGTGACAACACCAGTGATCTCGCGCAGGGCAGCAACTATTCACAACAGCAGGCGCGCAATTACAGCATCATGGCGACCCGCCAGATCGTCCTGGAACCCGTGATCACCGCGCTCGGATTGAAAACCACTGTCGGCGAGCTCAGTGACCGGGTATCTGCCTCGGTGCCTTTGAACACGTCCCTCATTTCGATCGCGGTCACGGATACCTCGCCGGACCGCGCTGCCGCCACTGCCGACGCGGTGGCGACGAGTCTGGTCAATACGGTGATCCGTCTGGTCCCGAAACGGAGCGACGGCACTACACCGCTGCGCCTCGAGTCCGTGCAGAGTGCGACGACACCCACCGCGCCGTCCGCCCCCAGCCCGTCGATCGCACTGGCATCCGGGTTGCTGGGCGGCTTCGTTGCCGGGCTCGGCTTCATTCTCCTGCGGGAGCTGACGAGCGCGAAAGTGAGAACCGCGGAACAGCTCAGGCAGTTCGGTCTGACACTTCTCGGGACGATTGTGTACGACCGCGGAAGTGTCAACAACCCGCTGGTACCGCAACGAGGCTTCAGCCCCATCCGGGCCGAGGAATTCAAGCAGGTCAGAACGAACCTGCATTTCCTCCAGGCGGATGAGCGCCACAAGGTGTTCGTCGTCACCTCGTCCATTCCCGGCGAAGGAAAATCCGTCACGGCGGCGAATCTCGCCATCACACTCGCGGCCTCCGGCAGCCTGGTGTGTCTGGTCGAAGCGGACCTGCGGAGACCGTCCCTGGCCGACTATTTCAACCTCGAGGGAACGGTCGGTCTCACGACTATCCTGGCCCACGACGCCAACGTGGATGATGTACTCCAATCCTGGGGGCCGGACGGTCTCCAGATCCTGTTGTCAGGGCAGGTTCCCCCGAATCCGAGCGAACTGCTTTCCTCCACCCACGCCCAACAGATTTTCGCCTCACTGCGTGACCGGTTCGACGTCGTCGTCATCGACTGCCCGCCTCTCCTGCCCGTGACTGACGCAGCTATCCTCGGACGGTATTTCGGCGGGGCGGTTCTCGTCGTCGGGTCGGGAAAGGTCGAAGCGCGGGAACTCCGGAAAGCCGTCGAGAGCCTCAAGGCGGCAGGGACGCCGGTCCTCGGCGCGATCCTGAACCTGGCACCCGCTCGGCTTCTCGGTCGGAATCGAGGCCGGTATTACATGCCGCACGCGGCGGCGGAGCAGAAGGCGTCACGACACGAACAGCCCGTCCCCAGCCACGAGGAAGAAGTCGCACTCCGCAAACGGTAGCGATTCTCATCCACTCGACACAGAAGGGTGCTGCCGACCCGCAGGCAGTTCGGCAGCACCCGGCTATGTTCCGATGATCCTGGTTACCGGGTCCTGCTGCTCGCGGCGTAGTACTGCAGGTCCTGTACGACAGGGCGCGCAACGACTGGATACGGAGAGGTGACAGCGGCGATCTGCGCCCCGTTCCGGTCCGCACTCGCACCGATCGTACCCAGCGCCAGCGGGAAGGTCCTGCTTGATTCTCCTGCCGGCGCCTCGAAGGACGTCTTCTTTCCTCCGATTGAGACCGTGACCGTCGCCGGCGCCGTGAGGAAAGTGAGCACTCCGACGGTGTCCCGAGGTTTCATGGCTGTTCCGCTCAACGTGGGTGACATGAGCTGCTGCGGCGTGGTCGGCGTCGCTGCATAGGGCTGAATCCGGTGCGTCACGTAGATCGAATCCTTGACGATAGCCGGCGCTGAGCCCTCCTTGAACTGGCTCAGGTAGTACGCGTTGATGTCTAGGAAGGCCTCGCCGTGCGCTGCCGAAGGAGCGAACGACGTCCCCTCGGAGTAGTCGTTCCAGGTGACCAGTTGCACCAGTTCAGATCCGTTCGACAGCGCCCGTTTCCAGGACGCCTTCAGGGTTTCCGTATTGCCGGCTTCGTCGTAGAGGTAGCTCCGGGGTCGGACGTCCTGGACGGCGACGGGAGACATCCACTTCACGCCGAGTGCTCGTGCCTTCGCCGCGTAATCGGGACCGTTCTCGATGGTCACCGGCGTCCGGGTACCCCAGTTGCTCAGCGCATAACTGATCGGCGCAAAACTCTTCAGGTTCTCGTCACTGGCATTCAGGAACACGGCGATGAATGCCGTCTTGATCCCGTACTGCGAAGCCAACGTCGACTTCAGCTGCCCCCACCAAACCGCGTTCTGACGCTCAGCGGCGAAGGAGGAGAGAACGAATTCGCCTGTGCTCAGGCGATAAGTGGCCGGGGACTTGTACAGTTCGGCGAGTTTTGCCGCTATGGTCGCGATGCTGGCCTTTCCGGCGCTGGCCGTCATGTCCAGGTTCGGGACGATGGTGAAGTTTCTGCCGGACTGCTCCGCGCCCTGCACCAAATCGAGTGTTCGCTCCCAGTTGAGGCCGGACAGACTCATGATGTCGACGGTGAAGCCATCGATACCGGCATCTGCCGCGTCGGTGACCTCCTTCTTCATATCGGTGAGTTTCCAGTCCCCCGGAAGTGGAGCGCGCCCCTCGGGGCGGTCACGCAGCAATCCGCCGTAGTTGGCGTGGATGCCCCCCTCACCCGGCGCGGTGAGGTAGTTGATCGCGTAGTAGTCCGATGCGGGTGCCTTGTTCTCGATGGAGATGGGGTACGGCGGAAAGTAGTGTGCAAAGACCTTTTTGCCGGTGGTGTTCGCCCCGGGCACCGCGAATGACAGGTTGTCGGATCCGGTGGCCGATCCGGGCGCCGTTCCGGGCGCCGTTCCGGGCGTCGATCCGGGCGTCGATCCGGGTGCCGCGAGGACGAGCCTCAGCGTGGGGCGCGCCTCCCCTTTGCCCACGAACGAGGTGCTGACGAACTTCTGGGCATAGCGCACTTCGAACGCAGTCGACCCGGACAGCGCTGTACCGTTCAGACCCGAGAGCGGCACGGACATCGTCTGTCCGGTCAGCGCCCGAACTGTTGCACCGCTCAGTTCCTGGTCACTGTGGGCGGGCCGGTTTGCTTCAGTCAGAGTCGATGCGCTCCAGGCCGAGGAGGCCGGATAGACCTGCACGCCAGGTGCGGTAGAGGTGGTGCTGGCGACTTTCACGTCCAATGTTGCCGACACGACGCTCATGCCCGTGTACTGTGCCGTGTCGAATTTGAGGAAGGTCTTGTCAGCCACCGACGTGGCGCTGACGTACAGCGTCGTGTTGTGGGGTGTGCTGGGTTCGCGGATGGTGGTCCAGGTGGCCTCTGCCGCTTTCACTGCGATCGGGGCAGCGACAACAGCCTGGGGAGAGGTCACCGCCGACGCAGGCAACGGAACGAAAGCCGATAGGGCCAGCACTGTCGCCGCAAGGACGGCGGTGCGTTGCCATAGCTTGGTGATACGCGGCTTGCCATTGGTGTGCCGGTTCAGGGATTTGATCAAGGATTTTTGGGGTGCATAAGGAGCAGACATACAACATCTCAAGATTGTGCGCGATTGAGAGCGCGAGTGACGTGACCCCCGAAGAGGGGTCACCTGAGCAATACTCGAATGCTATCGAAGGGTAGGGTCATTACCTAATAAAACGAGAGTGTCAAGGGCCTGGACAGGTCACCGGCAGGAATCATTTCGTCCGGGGCGAGCTCATTTTCTGGACGGCCGTCCGACCGGTGTGGGCCTGCTGTTGCCGGGGTTCCCCCGGCCGGCATCAGGTCGCGAAGCGGTCGGTGGCCTCGATGATCGCATCCAGGTTGCCCGGTTCGTCGAAGGAGTGACCGGCATCCGGAATCAGCTTGAAATCGGCCTCCGGCCAGTTCTGGTGCAGCTCCCAGGCAGTGAACACGGGGGTGCACATGTCGTAGCGGCCCTGCACGATGACACCGGGGATGTCCTTCAGACGGTCCGCGTCGCGGATCAGCTGGTTCGGCTCGAACCAACCCGCGTTGGTGAAGTAGTGGTTCTCGATCCGGGCGAAGGCCACCGCGAACGCGGGTTCGGTGAAGTGCTCGATCAGGTCGGGCTGCTGGAGCAGGGTGATGGTGGAGGACTCCCAGGTGGACCACGCCACGCCCGCCCGCTCGCGCACGTACTGGTCGGGGTCGTGCAGCAGGCGCCGGTATGCCGCGATCAGGTGGCCGCGTTCCTCCACCGGCACCGGGGCGATGAAGTTTTCCCAGAGGTCCGGGTAGATCGCCGCGGCGCCACCCTCGTAGAACCAGTCGAGTTCCATCGGGCGCAGCGTGAAGATACCGCGCAGCACGAGTTCGGTGACGCGCTCCGGGTGCGTCTCGGCATAGGCCAGGCTGAGGGTGCTGCCCCAGGACCCGCCGCAGACCAGCCAGCGCTCGATGCCGAGGTGCTCGCGCAGTTTCTCCAGGTCGGCAACGAGATGCCAGGTTGTGTTGGTACTGAGGTCGGCATCCGCGGCGCTCGCGTGCGGCGTGCTCTGGCCGCAGCCGCGCTGGTCGAGAAGGATGATGCGGTACTTGTCCGGGTCGAAGACGCGGCGTTGCTTCGGACTCGACCCGCCGCCCGGTCCGCCGTGCAGGTAGACGGCCGGCTTGCCGTCCGGGTTGCCGGATGCCTCCCAGTAGATGGTCTGCCCGTCACCGACTTCGAGAAGTCCAGTTTCATAGGGTTCGATCTCGGGATAGAAGGTGCGCATACCCCCGAGCCTATTCGCCGGGTGCATCGGCGCAGAATCGGGCCCGGTCAGTGCGTGACGAGGCCGAGCCGGTGGGCGAGGATGACGACCTGCACTCGGTCACGCAGTTCGAGCTTGGCCAGGATATGTCCGACGTGGCTCTTGACGGTGGACTCGGACAGAAAGAACCGGTCGGCGAGCTCGGGGTTCGACAACCCCTCCGCGACCGCGAGGAAGACCTCGCGCTCCCGGTCGGTGAGCAGGCCGATCCGGACGGCGTCGGCATCCGCTTCGGCCTCGTCGGCCCCCGGATCGACCCCTGGGAGCTTGGATCCGAACAGGTCCAGCATGCGCCGGGTCACCCGCGCCGAAACAGAGGCGTCGCCCGAGGCCACGGCCCGGACGGCTGCGGCGAGTTCACTGGGCTGGGCGTCTTTCAGCAGGAACCCCCGCGCGCCCGCGCGGAGGCCACCGAAGGCGTACTCGTCGAGGTCGAAGGTGGTGAGGATGATGATCCGGCTGTCCGGGCACGCGGCGGTGATCTGCCGGGTGGCCTCGATGCCATCGATCCCGGGCATCCGCACATCCATCAGGATGACGTCGGGATGCAGACCGGCGGCGAGCGCGATCGCCGCCGCGCCGTCGCCAGCCTCGGCCACCACGGTGAAATCGTCTTCGGCCTCGAGCACCATCCGGAAGCCGGTGCGCAGCAGCGCCTGGTCGTCGACGAGCATGATCCGGGTCGGCGTCACGCTTGTTCCTCCGTTTCGTCGACCGTCATCGTCGCGCGCACCTGCCAGCCGCCGCCGGGCCGACGCCCGGCGATGAGGGTGCCGTCGTAGAGCGCGACGCGTTCGCGCAGCCCGACGAGGCCCCGCCCGGTGCCTGGCGAACGCGACGAGTCCCGTGCGTTGCGACCGTCGTCGGTGACAACCACCTCGAGCCGCCCCGGGACCATGGTCAGTCGCACGGAGACGACGGTCGGCTGCGCCGAATAGCGCAGCGCGTTGGTCAGCGATTCCTGCACGATGCGGTACACCGTCAACTGCAGACCCTGACTGCCGGGGATGCGCCCGGTTCGTTCCAACCGGGCGGGCAGTCCGGCGGAGCGGAACGAGTCGACCAGGTCGACGAGCTGGTCGGCGCCGGGTTGAGGTCGGAGCGGGACATCCGTCGCATCGGGGTCGCCCGTCTCCTGAGGGTCCTCCCCCAGCACGCCGAGCAGCCGGCGCATCTCGGACATCGAGCCGCGGCCGGTGCGGGCCACCTCGCGCAGCGCGACGCGGGAACGCTCCGGGTCCTTCACGAGGAGCGCGTCGGCGCCATCGGCGAGCGCGACCATGACCGACAGGCTGTGCGCGATGATGTCGTGCATCTCCCGGGCGATGCGCCCACGTTCGGTGATCCGGGCGAGCTGGGCCTGCTGGTCGCGCTCCCGGGCCAGCTGCGCGGCCAGTTCGACCAGCGCCGCCACGTAGCGCTTGCGATCGCCGACCGTGACGCCGACCAGGGTGGCCGCGAGCATGAGGACCGCGGATTGGGAGGCGACGGCAAGCCAGGAGGCGTAGCTGCTCGCGCCGACGAACGCACCCAGGGCGGCGACGCCGACCGCGCCGGCGAGGCCGAACCAGGCGCTCCGGACGCCACGGTAGACCGCGACGGCGTAGAGCGCGATCAGCACGGGCAGGGTGTCGCCCTGCTCGGGGAAGGCGGCGACCAGTCCGGCGCAGGTCACCCCGAGCACGAGCAGCGGGGCGTGCCGCCGCACCAGCAGTGCGGCCGTGATGACCAGCACCACCGCGGCGGTGCTGAGGGCCTGCGGCGGGAGGCCGGGCCCGGCCTGCCGGGTCACGTCGACCAGGAAGAGGATGACCATTGGCACGAGATAGACGCTCGCGACGAGCGTGTCGCTGAGCCACGGATGCCTTGCCCAGAACCGCCTGGCCACCCCCGGCGGTGTCGGCAGCCGCAGTTCACCCGCGGTCGGCACGGGTGGCCGGCCGCGGGTGAACTGTGTTTCGGTCATTCAGAGGACTCTACGCGTCCCTCCGCTTCAACACCGCGGCAGCACCGACCAGGCTGACTGCGAGCCAACCGAGCACGACCAGCAGGTTGACCCACCACTCGATCGGCACCTGGCTGAAGGACATCAGTCCGAACATGTTGATGCCCGCGTTCGAGACCAGGTACGGCAGCACGGCGGCGGCCCACGGGGCGGCGATCACCTGCAGCACCATCGGCAGCAGCAGCACGATGCCGAGCACGACCGCGATGCCGCCGGCCCCGCTGCGCACGATCGTGCCGACACCGAGGGCGAAGACCGCGATCAAGGCCAGGTAGAGCGCACCGCCGAGCACCGGCAGGAACACGGCCGGGTCCGCGATGCTGACGCCCAGGCCCTGACGGGAGAGTATTAGCGAGGCCACCAGATAGGAACCGAGGTTGGCGGCCAGCCCGACCAGGAAGGTCGTGCCGAACAGCACGGCGGCCTTTGCCGCGAGGGCGGGCAGCCGGCGCGGCACCGCGGTCAGCGTGGACCGGATCATGCCGGTGGAGTACTCGCCGCTGATGGTCAACGCGCCGAGGACGGCGACGATCAACTGGCCGAAGAACACCCCGAAGGTGGCCGTCTGGGCGATGAAGGTCGCCTGGTCGGCCGCGGGGATCATCGAGGCATCCGCCCCCTGCAGATCGAGCGTCGAAGACATGACAGCCGCAAGGGCGAGCGAGACCAACACAAGCAGGGCGTACGACCAGGCGGTCGAGCGCACGCTGCGCAACTTGATCCACTCCGAACGCAGCAGGCCGACCGCGCTCAGGCCGTACCCGGCGGATGCGGCACCGCCTGCGGCCGGGGAGGTGTGAGCGACGGGCGCGGTCGTTTCGGTCGCAGTCGTCTCGGTCATCGTCCGGCCTCCTGCAGTTGTGCGGAGCCGCTGGCGCGGTACTCCACCTCGTCTTGGGTCAGGGCCAGGTAGGCCTCTTCGAGCGACGCGCTCACACCGGTCAGCTCGTGCAGCACGATGCCCGCGCCGGCCGCGTGTTCGCCGATGTCGCCGGCCGAGATCCCGGACACCTCGAGCAGATCCGCCTCATCGGTGGTGACGGTGACGTCGGGCTGGGCGAGCAGGGCGGCGAGCTGGGCCGCCTGCGGCGTGCGCACGCGCACCCGGTGAGTACCGGCCATGCCGATGATCTCCGAGACCGGGGCATTCGCGATGACCTTGCCCCGGCCCAGCATGATCAGGTGGTCGGCTGTGAGAGCCATTTCGCTCATCATGTGCGAGGACAGCAGCACGGTGCGGCCTTCCGCGGCGAGGCGCCGCATCAGCTGGCGCACCCACTGCACACCCTCGGGGTCGAGCCCGTTGACGGGCTCGTCGAGGATCAGCACCGAGGGGTCGCCGAGCAGCGCCGCGGCGATTCCGAGGCGCTGGCCCATACCGAGCGAGAAACCACCGACGCGCTTGCGGGCTACGGGTCCGAGCCCGGTGAGCTCGATCACCTCGTCGACCCGAGCGGCCGGGATGCCGTGGGTGGCCGCCAGGGCCAGCAAATGGTTCCGGGCCGAGCGGCCGGTGTGCACGGCCTTCGCATCAAGCAGAACGCCCACCTCACAGAGCGGCGCGCGGTGCTCGCGATAATGCTTGCCGTTGACCGTGACCGATCCGGCGGTCGGCCGGTCCAGTCCGACGATCATGCGCATGATGGTGCTCTTGCCGGCGCCGTTCGGGCCCAGCAGGCCGGTCACAGTGCCGGGCTGCACGGTGAAGTCGATCGCGTCGACCGCGGTCTTGTCACCGTGCCGTTTGGTCAGGGACTGTGCCTGAATCATCCGTCTCCTCGTTGTACATCGTCGGGGCCGGTCTCACACTGTGAAATCGACCCGTCAACGACGCTACGGGTGACGGATGCTGCGCGCATCGGCCCGACGGACGCTTATGCGCCCGCCGGCCTGGTACCTGGGTACGAGGCCAGTGTGCCCGTTCCGGTCGAGAGTGACCCGCGGAACGGGCACTCTCGACCGGAACGGGAAGCCCCGGGGCGCGATTCGCCCCGGGGGCTACTTCTGGGCTACTTTCTGGGCTACTTTCTGGCGGGGGCCTTCTCAGCACGGGGAGCGGTGCCGTTGGCGCGCTGGGATTGGTAGTAGTCCCGTGCCTCGTTCTGGCGATCCTGCTCGGCGCCGCTCGCGATCGCCGAGCGGAGGTGGTCCTGGCTGTAGCCGAACGCGTCGACCAGGTCGAGAGCGTGCGGACGGAGCCGGGCGATGATGCGGTCGATGTAGGCCGTAACCGACTGCGCCCGCTTCGCCGACAGGCGCCCGTGGATCAGGTACCAGGCCAGGTGCTTCTCCACCAGCCCGAGGCCGAACAGGTCCCGCAGCCAGGTGAGGACCTGCTTCGTGCCTGCGTCCTCGGTGGTCTCGACCGCCCGGGTGAACGCCTCCCACTGCAGCAGCTCACCGTGCGAACGGGCCGCCTCAATCAGCTGATCCTGGTTGGCGTTGAAGAGGGCCGCGGCATCCTTCGCCGGCAGCTTGCCCGCCGAGCGGAGCTTGCCCGCAATCTCCGCGATCATGGTCTCGACCCGGTTGGTGAGCAGTTCCCGCTGCACCGCGGTGTCGCGGAGGTGGCCCACCGAGCGAGCGGTGGAGCCGAAGTCGGCAACCGCCTGGCCCAGGCTGCGGAGCCCGGTGCCGTGGTAGGCACGGCCGGCAGCCTGCTGCACGACGTAGCGGGCGAGGACGCCCGGGCCGGCCGAGGCGAACTTGCGGCTGAAGTCCGTGAGCAGGCGCTTGGCGACGAGCTGCAGCAGCACGTTGTTGTCGCCCTCGAAGGTGGCGAAGACGTCGAGGTCTGCGCGGAGGCCGACCAGCCGGTTCTCGGCCAGGAAGCCGGCGCCGCCGCAGGCCTCACGGGCCTCCTGCAGGGTGTCGAGTGCGTGCCAGGTCGAGAGCGGCTTGAGAGCGGCGGCGAGGGTTTCGAGGTCTTGCCGGTCGGCATCCGTGTCGGCCTGACCACTGAAGACTTGGTCGAACTTGACCAGGAACTCGTCGTGGGCGAACGTGTGCGCGTAGGTCGTGGCCAGGCGCGGCAGCAGGCGGCGCTGGTGGCGCTGGTAGTCGAGGATGACCTCCTCGTCGGTGTCGCTGCCGGCGTTGAACTGTCGGCGCTGGCTGCCGTAGGTGATGGCGATCGTGAGGGCCATCGCCGAGGCCTGGGTGGCGGCTCCGTCGAGCGAGACCCGCCCCTGAACGAGGGTGCCGAGCATGGTGAAAAAGCGGCGGCCGGGGCTGGCGATCGGGCTGGCGTAGGTACCGTCCTCGGCCACGTCGGCGTACCGGTTCAGCAGGTTCGCGCGGGGGATGCGCACCCCGTCGAAGTGGAGTCGGCCGTTGTCGATGCCGTTCAGCCCGCCCTTGAGGCCGTCGTCCTCACCGCCGATGCCGGGCAGGAAATTCCCGGACTCGTCGCGGAGCGGCACCCAGAAGGCGTGCACGCCGTGGTTGACGCCCGCAGTGATCAGCTGGGCGAAGAGCACGGCGGCGATGCCGTCCTTGGCGGCGTTGCCGAGATAGTCCTTCCACGCCGCGCGGAACGGGGTGTCGATGACGAATTCCGCCGTGGCCGGGTCGTACGTCGCCGTCGTGCCGATGGCCGCGACATCCGAACCGTGGCCGGTCTCGGTCATCGCGAAGACGCCTGGGACCTGCATGGTCATGATGCCGGGCAGGTAGGCGTCGTGGTGCTTCTTGGTGCCGAGGTGCAGCACGGCCGCGCCGAACAGGCCCCACTGCACGCCCGCCTTGATCTGCAGGCTGGGGTCGGCCGTGACGAGTTCCTCGAACCCGGCGATGTTTCCGCCGTGGTCGTCGGCGCCGCCGAGATCCTTCGGGAAGGCGCGGTGGACATGTCCGTTCTCGGCGAGGATGCGCAGCTGGCCCAGCACGCGCTCGCGGTGCTCGGCCATGGACTGTCCCTCGACGCGCTGTAGCTCGGGCCGTGCCGTGAGCTCGCGGGCACGCAGGCGCACGTCGGCCCAGGTGCCGAGCAGCTGACGGTGCAACGACTCGACGTTGACCGTGGGGGCACCGGCCTGGCCGGCGATCATGACCGGGCCGGTGTCGACGGCGGGGGCCACGGGAGGCGTGAGCATTGTCGTGGCCGGCCTCTTGGCCCGGGTCGTTGTCGTCTTGGCGGAGGTCTTGCCCGGAGTACGGGCGGGTTTCTTGCTATTGGAGCGCTGGGCAGTGTCAACCATCATTGGTCCTTCGTCTTCGCGCGAACTCGAAATTTTCTTACACGTTAGGTGCCTCTCGCCATGGGTGGAAATAGTGCGTGACGGGCCTACAACAAAGCATGCTCCGCTCGGCATCCGTTTTGTAGGTTTCCACAGCGGTACCGCGTCTTGCTGCACTCATACCCACAAACGGGGCGCTGCTGCCGGCGGAGCGTCGGCCCGGCCGCCCCTGACGAATTCGACGGAGCTTTTGCCCGAGAAGCCCTGAATCAGGCCCAAAACGTGGTTTTAGCTCAAAATCTCCGTCGAATTCGTTGGGGCAGGGGGCGGTGTGCGGGCGATGACGTGGAAGAGGTGCCAGTGGCGGGGGCCGAAGGCCGACTGGCCGGGCCGGTCGTCTTCGACGAGATCGGCGACGTGCAGGTCGGCGAGGAGAATGTCGACCTGGCCGCGATCGTGGAAGTTCATGTCGGCACGGCCGGCCCAGTCGTCGTGGGGGCCGAAGAACTCGCCGGCGAACCAGGCACCGGGCCGAAGCGCCCTGCGGATGCGCGCCCACAGTTCCGGGAACACCGCCGGGTCGCAGAACGGCAGGGAGAAGCCCGCGTAGAGGAGGTCGGCGGCAGGCAGTTCGGGGAGTTCCTCGAAGCGGGACCGGTGGAAGGTCAGGCGGGCCTGCTCGGCCGGGCCGAGGCCCTGCCTGACCCTGGCCTCGGCGCCTGGGTCGGCGTCGAAGGCGTGCACGGTCCAGCCGGCGAAGAGCAGGTGCCGGGTCTCGGTGCCCTCACCGCAGCCCAGATCGATCGCCGTTCCGGGAGGGGCCGGAATCGAGCCGCCGGGCTCGGGGGCCGAGAAATCGGGCGCCGCGGCGGCCGATCCGGGAAACGTGCCGGGCTGCGCGGCGGCGCGGAGCTCGAGCGCGCGGAGCAGCACCGAACGCGTCGGGCGGCCTGCTTGCGCGTCAAAGAATTCGGTCCAGTCCATGATTCAGTTCTACCCGTTTAGCCGTTTAGCCGTTTAGCCGTATAGCCGTTTAGCTGGTCCCGCGGGATGCTGCGCGTGCTGCCGGGTTCGGCCGATCGCGGCCGGCGGCGGGACCGGGCGCGCATCAGGTTCCGGCGGCGACGACCTCGAGGAGGGCGGCGCCGTAGGCGTCGAGCTTCTTGGCGCCGACGCCGGAGATGCCGTCGAGGTCGGCCAGGGTGGCCGGCTTCGTCGCGGCGATGGCCAGCAGGGTCGCGTCGCCGAAAATGATGTAGGCCGGCACCCCCTGCTCTTTCGATTGGGCGGAACGCCACCCTCGCAGCGCCTCGAACAGGGTCTCCTGCTCGGGGGTGAGGTCGGCCGCGGCCGCCTTCGCGGCGCTCTTGCGGGCACCGGCCGCCGGACGTGCGGCCCGTTCGGGCTCGGTGCGCAGCTCGACGGTGCGGCGGCCCGCGAGGACCTCCGCGGCGGCATCCGTCAGAACCAGCGTGCCGTATTCGCCGGAGGTGGCCAGGAAGCCCTGGGCCAGCAGCTGCCGAACGACTCCGCGCCACTGCTGGTCGCTGAGGTCGGCGCCGATGCCCCAGGTGGCCAGCTGGTCGTGGCTGTGCTGGGTGGTGCGCGCAGTGACCTTGCCGCGCAGGATGTCGATGAGCTGGCCGGCGCCGAAGCGCTGGTTGCGCTCGCGCAGCAGGCGCACCACCGTGGAGAGCAGTTTCTGGGCGGGGACCGTGCCGTCCCAGCCGACGGGCGGCTCGAGGCAGGTGTCGCAGTTGCCGCACGGCTCGCTCGCCTGGCCGAAGTAGCGCAGCAGGTTGACGCGGCGGCAGCTGACGGTCTCGCAGAGCGCGAGCATCGCGTCAAGGTGGGCGGAGAGCTTGCGCCGGTGGCCGAGATCGCCGGGCGACTCGTCGATCATGCGGCGCTGCTGCACGACGTCTTGCAGTCCGTAGGTGAGCCATCCGGTGGAGGGCAGGCCGTCGCGGCCGGCTCGGCCGGTCTCCTGGTAGTAGCCCTCGACGGACTTGGGCAGGTCGATGTGGGCGACGAAGCGCACGTCCGGTTTGTCGATTCCCATGCCGAACGCGATCGTGGCGACGATGATGACGCCTTCCTCGCGGAGGAACCGGGACTGGGTGCGGGCACGCAGTCCCTGGTCGAGGCCCGCGTGGTAGGGCAGGGCGTTCAGCCCGTTCTGGCGCAGGAAGTCGGCGGTCGCCTCGACGGTCTTGCGGCTGAGCGCGTAGACGATGCCGGCATCCGTGGGGTGCTCCGCCTTGATGAAGGCCAGCAGCTGCTTGCGCGGCTCGGCCTTACCGACGATGCGGTACTGAATGTTGGGTCGGTCGAAGCTGGCGACGAAATGCCGGGCGTCGCCCATCTGCAGCCGGGTGGTGATCTCTTTGTGGGTGGCGTCGGTGGCCGTGGCGGTGAGGGCGATGCGGGGCACGTCGGGCCAGCGGTCGGCCAGCTCGGACAGGGCCAGGTAGTCGGGCCGGAAGTCGTGCCCCCACTGCGACACGCAGTGGGCCTCGTCGATGGCGAACAGGGCGATGGTGCCCCGGTCGAGGAAGCGTTTGGTGGCCTCGTTGGAGAGCCGTTCCGGGGCAACATAGAGCAGGTCGAGGTGGCCGGCAAGGTAGTCGCGCTCGACCTGGCCGCGGGCGGCGGAGTCCTGGCTGGAGTTGAGGAACGCGGCGCGCACGCCCACGGCGGTGAGCGCGTCGACCTGGTCTTGCATGAGAGCGATCAGCGGCGAGATGACGATGCCGGTGCCCTCCCGCACAAGCGAGGGGATCTGGTAGCAGAGGCTCTTGCCGCCACCGGTGGGCATCAGCACGACCGCGTCGTTGCCGCCGATGACCTGATCGATGATGGCGGCCTGTTCGCCGCGGAAGGAGTCGTAGCCGAAGACCGTGCGCAGGGCCTCGGCGGCGGTTGCGAACTTCGCGGTGGCACGGCGGGGTGGGGCCGCCGCCGGGCGTGCGACGACGCGGCCGGCATCGGCGGCGCCGGGCGACGCGGGGTTCCAGTCCATGGCTCCGCCGGCATAGCCGTCGGGCGGCGGCGGGGCATCGAATTCGTCGGGTGGTTCGAACTCGTCGGGATCCCACGGTATTTCGGCGTTCCAACTCACCCGGTAACTCTACCTGCGGCCTCCGACAGGACCGCGCGGCGGCATCCGTTCGCGAAAGCGGGCGAGAGGGGAATGAGCAGGCGGGGAGTCGGGAAGGCGGGAAGGCGGGGGGTGGGCTGGCGCACTCGCTAAGCTCATTTCCTATGCTTACCGCGGTCCTCGGCCTCACCGGCGCACTCATCTTCGGCAGTGCCGACTTCCTCGGCGGACTCGCCGCCAAGCGCATGAGTTCCCTGCTCGTGACGGCCGTCGCCGCGGCATCCGGGCTCGTGGCACTGCTTCTCGCCCTCCCGTTCGTGGCGGGTGCCTGGTCGCCTTCGGCCGTGCTGTGGGGAGCGCTGTCGGGGATCAGCGGCGCGATCGCGATCTCGCTGCTCTACGCCTGCCTCGCGATCGGGCCGATGAGCATCCTCTCCCCGCTCACGGCCGTGGTGTCGGCGGTCGTGCCGATGACGGTGGGACTCGCCGGCGGCGACCGACTCGCCCCGATCGGCTACTGGGCCCTCGGCCTCGCCCTCGTGGCGGTGGTGCTCGTGGGCTTCGTGCCCGAACGCGGCGCCGTGCGCCCGAGCCTGCTCGGCGTTCTGATGGCCCTCGGCTCCGGCACGATGATCGGCGCCTTCATGGTGATGATCGACCTGACCCCGGCGGACAGCGGACTTGTGCCGCTGGTGCTGAACCGGGCGGTGAATGCGTCGATCATGTTCGCCGTGGTCGGGCTGCTCGCCCTGGTCGCGCTTCAGCGGCGCCGGGCGCTGGTGCCGGTCCGGGCGGCGCAGGCCCGGGCGGCAGCGGGACCGGCTGCGGCGAGCCTTCCAGTCTCTTCGACGGATGGCGCGCCGCACCCCCGCTCGACGCTGGCCATCGGGCTGCGGCTGGCCGTGGCCTGCGGAGTGATCGACGTCGTGGCGAACGTGCTGCTACTGCTCGGCATGCGCGCCGGCGACCTCAGCGTGATGAGCGTGCTCACGGCGATGTACCCGGCCGGGACGATTTTGCTCGCCGCCGTTGTGCTCCGGGAGCGGATCGCGCCCGTGCAGTGGCTGGGCCTCGCACTCGCCCTCGCCGCGGCCGGGATGCTCGCGCTGGCCTGACGAACCGGCCGCCGGCATGCATCCGTTCACCGCCGACACCGTCACCCACTCGTTATGTAAGGCCGCGAAGAGGGTCTTGCCGCGCGGAGCGGTGCCACGGTACTGTCAGGCCCACACCTGAATTAGTGAACGACTGGTCGGTCACTAATTATCTGTTCCTCTGAAGGAGATTCCAATGAAGAAGTCTCGTATGCGCTTCATCGCGCCCATCGCCGTCATCACAGCCCTTGCGCTGACCGGATGCAGCACCTCGAACCTGGGGGGAACGGCCGAGGCCGACCCTGCCGCGGAGGCCGGCCCGATCAAGATCGGCGCGGTTCTCGACGTCACCGGCGTCGGCGCCAGCCTCGGCGTGCCGGAGCAGAACACGCTCACCATGCTGGCCAAGCAGCTCAACGACGACGGCGGCATCGGCGGCCGCGATGTCGAGCTCACCATCATCGACAACCAGTCGACCGAGGACGGTGCCGCCAAGGCAACCAGCAAGCTGATCGAGAGCGACAAGGTCGACATCATCATCGGCGCCTCGCGCACCGGTCCCAGCCTGGCCATGCGCCCCATCGCGGAAGCCGCGAAGATCCCGATGATCTCCGTCGCGGCCAACGTGGCCATCGTCGAGGGCTCGGAGTGGGTCTTCAAGACCGCGCAGAACGACGTGGTCGTGCTCGAGCGCATCCTCGACGACGCCGAGGCCAAGGGCTACACCAAGGTGGCTCTCGTGCGCGACGCGAGCGGCTTCGGCGAAGGGGTCGCGGAGTACATCACGGACCTCGGCGCCGAGCGCGGCATCACCCTCACGATGACGGAGGCGTTCGAGCCGAGCGCGACCGACTTCACCCCGCAGATGACCAACGTGCGCGGTTCGGACTCCGACGCCGTCATCATCTGGGGCATCAACCCCTCGGCCGGCCTGGCTCAGAAGGCGTACGCGCAGCTCAGCGTGAACAAGCCGGTCTACCACTCGCACGGCATCTCGAACCAGGCATTCTTCGACGCCGCCGGTGACGCCGCCAACGGCGTCGTCGCTCCGATGGGCCGCCTGCTCGTCGCTGACCAGTTGGAAGCCGACAACTCGCAGCGCGAGGTCATCGAGAAGTTCCAGGCGGACTACAGCGCGGCCTACGGCGAGCAGCCGTCCGGTTTCGCGGGCCACGCGTTCGACGCCTGGCACATCGCCGTCAACGCGATCGAGGCCGCCGGAACCGACGCGGATGCCCTGCGCGACGAACTCGAGAGTGCCGAGTGGACCGGGATCTCCGGAGTCTTCCAGATGACCGCGAAGAACCATTCCGGACTCGACGCCTCCGCCCTCATCCTGGCTGAGGCCGAGGATGGTCGCTGGAACCTCATCAAGGACTGATCGTGCTCACTGATTTCCTGCAATTGACGGTGGCAGGGCTCTCACAGGGATCTGTGTACGCCCTGCTCGCCGTCGGCCTGATCGCCGTCTACACGGTCCGCCACGTCATCAACATTGCCCAGGGCGAATTCGCGATGCTGGCCGGGCTGGGGAGCGCCTGGCTCGCCGCCGCCGGCATGCCGCTCCTCCTCGCGATCCTGGTCGCGATCCTCTCGGTGACCCTCGTGGCCATCGCGATGGAACGACTGATCATCGCACGAGTGAAGAAGCTGACCCCGCTCATCTCCATCATCCTGACCCTCGGCGTCTCGACGCTGCTGCAGGCGATCATGCTGCTGGCCTGGGGGCCCGAAGCCAAAGGGGTGCCGCTCTTCCCGGGAACCAACCTCCTGATCGGCGGGGTGAGCATCCGTTCTCAGGAATTCTGGATGATCGGCGCCCTCGTCGTGGTCGGCGGCGGAATCGTGCTCTTCTACGAGAAGTCGCGCTGGGGCAAGGCGCTGCGGGCCTGTGCGGAGCAGCCCGTCGCGGCGCGCATTGTGGGGATCTCCCCGGTCACCGCCTCGGTGCTGGCTTTCGCAATCGCGGGTTTCGTCGGGGGTGTCGCCGGCGTGGTGGCCTCCCCGATCTACCTCTCGCTCTGGTCGGGCGGCGTGCTGCTCGGCCTCAAGGGTTTCGTCGCCGCCGTCCTCGGCGGATTCGTCTCCTTCCGCGCCGCGATCGTCGGGGCGCTCCTGCTCGGCGTGATCGAGGCCTACGTGGCCGGGTACGTCTCGTCCGGTCTGAGGGACGGCGCCGCCTTCCTCATCCTCATCCTTGTGCTCGTCGTCCGTCCCCAGGGCCTCGTTCTCAAGCCCACAGCGGTCAGGGTGTAGCGAAATGACACATGCAACCACACCAACCTTCGTCGGGACGCTCTCCCCCCGCGCGCGTTTCTGGGCGAACAACAAGGGCACACTGATCGGCTGCGGCGTGCTCGTCGCCCTGATGATCGTGGTCCCGTTCACGGCCAGTTCCTCGGTCATGAACATCGTCGTCTTCGCCATGATCTTCGCCCTGCCGGCCATCGGACTCAATCTACTGATGGGCCTAGCCGGACAGGTCAGCCTCGGGCAGGCCGCGTTCTTCGCGATCGGGGCGTATACCCACGCGATCCTGCTCACCAAGCTCGACCTGCCCGGCCCGGTCGCGGCCACCGTCGGGGTGCTCGCCGCGATGCTGGTCGCCCTGCTCGTGGGCCTTCCACTCATGCGCCTGCGTGGTCACTACCTCGCGCTGGCGACGCTGGGGCTCGGCTTCATCGTGATGATCGGCGTGCGCGAATGGGACGTCACCGGACGCACCACGGGCATCTACGGTATCTCGAGGCCCACTGTCCTCGGAATCCCGATCGACAACAGCGGCTTCTTCCTCTGGTTCGTGACGCCGTTCGTGGTGATCGGGCTGATCCTGGCCCTGAACCTCACGCACAGCCGCGCGGGCCGCGCCCTCTCGGCGGTCAACGATTCCGAACTCGCCGCCGAGAGCCTGGGTGTCAACACCTATGCGCTGCGGTTGAAGGTCTTTGTGCTCTCCGCCGGATTCGCGGGACTCGGCGGCGTTTTCTACGCCTACCAGGTCGCGATCGTGAGCCCGGCGACCGCCGAATTCCACCTGTCGGTCTCGATCCTGCTGATGGTCGTCATCGGGGGTCTCGGATCGGTCTGGGGTGCCGTCGCGGGGGCCTTCCTGGTGCAGTTCCTCGGCGAGGGCATGCGGGACATCATCCCGGCCGTCTTCCCCGGAGCCACCGGCGAGGTGCAGTTGCTCGGTTACGGCATCGTCCTGATCCTGGTGATCCTGCTGCTGCCCGGCGGCCTCCACCAGGCGGCGACCTCGCTGTGGCAGAAGCTGCCGTTCGCCGGGAAACGCCCGCCCGGCGATGCCCATGCGCACGCGCACGCCGCGGAGGACGACACGACGATCCCGCAGCTCCCAGCCGTCAGCACCCCGGTCGCGGCCGGTGAGCCGATCCTCGTCCTCGAGGGTCTGACCAAGCGGTATGGCGGTGTCGTCGCCGTCAACGACGTGAGTCTCACCGTGCCGGCCGGCAGTATCCTGGGTCTGATCGGGCCCAACGGCGCCGGGAAGACGACCTGCTTCAACATGATCTCCGGAGCGTTGATTCCGAGCGAGGGCACGGTCACGTTCCTCGGCCAGGTCATCTCCGGCCGCAAGCCGCACGTCGCCGCCAAGCACGGGCTGACCCGCACGTTCCAGAACCTGCAGGTCTTCACCTCGACGGATGTCGTCGGCAACGTGTACATGGGCCGGTACCGCAAGGGAAGTGCGGGCGTCCTCCGCGGAATGCTGGGACTGCAGTCGGCTGAGCAGAGCGCCCACCGCGCCGCGTCCTACGAAATCCTGCAGTCGATGAGACTCACGGATGCCGCGGACGACTCGGCCTCGGACCTGTCGTTCGGCAAGCAGCGAATCATGGAGGTCTGCCGCGCCCTGGCCGCCGAGCCGGCCCTGCTGCTGCTCGACGAGCCGATGGCCGGCCTGTCCGGCACGGAGCGCGAGGTGATGGCCGAACTGCTGCGGCGGCTCCGGACGGCCGGGCTCACGATCGTGCTCGTCGAGCACGATGTGGCGCAGGTGATGAGCCTCGCCGACCACGTCGCGGTGCTCGACGACGGCGTGCTGATCGCACACGGAGACCCGGAGTCGGTGCGCAATGACCCGGCCGTGGTGGTTGCCTACCTGGGCACGGACCTCGACGAGGCCGAAGCAGAACTGAACGAGTTGGAGGAGCACGCATGACGCTGATCGTTTCCGGCCTGGACGCCGGCTATGGCAAGCTCGCGGTGCTGCACGAGGTCAGCTTCGAGGTGGCGCGCGGGGAGATCGTCGCCGTGGTGGGCTCGAACGGGGCCGGGAAGACGACTCTGCTGCGGACCGTCAGCGGCCTCATCCGGCCCACCGGGGGCAGCGTGACCCTCGAGGGCCGCACGATCACCGGGAAGCCCGCGGAGAAGATGGCCGGCTTCGGCCTGACCCATGTGCCCGAGAACCGGCTGTGCTTCCCGACCCTCTCGGTGCGGGACAACCTGATGCTGGGCGCCTGGACGAAGAAGGGCCACGGCGACGTCGACTCGATCCTCGAGCTGTTCCCCCGGCTGCGCACCCGGATGGGGCAGGCGGCCGGAACCCTCTCGGGCGGCGAGCAGCAGATGGTGGCCATCGGGCGCGGCCTGATGGCCAACCCGACGGCGATCATGCTGGACGAGCCGTCCATCGGGCTGGCACCGAAGGTGGTCGCCGAGATCATGGATGTGCTGTCCCGGCTCTGCGTCGAGAAGCAGCTGGCGGTGCTCCTCGTGGAGCAGAATGTGCGCGCCTCGTTCAAGATCGCGCACCGGGCTGTGGTCATGCACCGCGGACGGGTGGCGCTCACGGGAACACCCGCCGAACTGGTGGAGCTCCCCGAGGTGCACAACGCCTACCTGGGTGGCGCGACGGTGTAACGGGGCGCGGCGCGGCGGCAACGCACGCGAAGGAGGGGCGCGCACCTGGGTGCGCGCCCCTCCTTTCGGCTTGCGCGCGGCATCCGTTCCCGCACCGGGGCGGCGCGCGGGTGCTGCGCCGTTCCGCGCGTGGCGTGCCACCAGCGCAGCGGCGCAGCACCCGCGCGGGATCCGATCCGTCGCTGCCAGCAAACGATGGCTTTCGCTTCCCGAGCGAATTTGACGGCGATTTGGGTTCTCCCGCGTCCTCCGTGGGTCAGCCCTGGCCGAGCCCGCGCGCGTGGCCAACTCAGGACATCCGTTGCCGATGTCACCCGGCCACCGCAGACCAGTGCGGAACCGGTGCGGATGTCCGGCCCGGCCGGGCGGATCTCCTGAGTTAGCCACAACACACGCCGGTGCGGAGAAGGGACGGGACGGGACGGGACGGGACGGGACGGGACGGGACGGGACGGGACGGGACGGGACGGGACGGGACGGGACGGGACGGGACGGGACGGGACGGGACGGGACGGGTCAGCCGCGGCCTGAGAAGGCGGGTTTGCGCTTCTGCTGGAAGGCGGCGAAGCCCTCACGGTAGTCATCGCTGTCGCAGAGGGCCGCCTGGGCCAGGTTTTCGGCGGCGACGCTCTGCCAGAGGCCGAGGCGGTCGTCCCGGAGGGCGCGCACGAGCTCCTTGCTGGCGAGGAAGGCCTGCGTCGCGCCGCGTGCGGCCCGCTCGGCGGCCCGCACCGTGGCATCCATCACCTCGTCGGCCGGGAAGACCTGGCTGAACAGGCCGGCGGCCACGGCCTCCGCGCCCGACATCAGCCGGCCGGAGTAGATCAGGTCGAGGGCGCGGTGCGCGCCGAGCCGGTCGACGAACAGGGCATGGCCGCCGGAATCGAGCGTGGCGCCGAGGTTCGCGAATGGGGACCCGATCTTCGCGGTGTCGGCGACGTAAACGACATCCGTGGCGATCAGCAGGCCGAGGCCCACCCCCAGGCAGGCCCCGGTCGCGGCGGCGAAGGTGGGCGCCGGGAAGGCGCTCATGCGCTGCAGCAACGGTGTGACGAGTCCCCCCAGGAAACCCATCACATCGTCATCTCGCGGGTCGACGCCGGAGATGTCGCGACCCGCGCAGAACGCGCGGCCCTCGCCGCGAAGCACGAGGGCGCGCACGCCGGCCGCCTCCGCGGTCTCGTACGCGGCCTCGAGTTCGGACAGCGCCGCCGCGTCGAGCGCGTTCAGCTTGTCGGGGGCGTTGAGGACGACGTGGGCCACGTCGTCCCGGATGGTCAGCTCGATCACGGAAACCGCTTTCTGCGCTTGCGCGCCGTACCTGGGTGGCTGGCGCTACACGTCGTAGTCGACGACGACCCGGTCGGTCGTGGGGTGCGACTGACAGGTGAGCACGTAGCCGCGGGCCAGTTCATCCGGCTCGAGGGCGTAGTTCTCGGTCATCGTGACGTCGCCGCTGACGAGCTTGGCGCGGCAGGTGCCGCACACTCCCCCGGCGCAGGCGAACGGAACGTCCGGACGCACACGCAGGGCGGCGTTCAGGATGCTCTCCTTCGCGTTGACCGGCGTGGTTACCGTGGCACTCTCGCCGTCGAGGGTGAACTCGATCTCGAAGGTCTTGTCCCCGATCCCGACGATGACGGGCCGCCCGGTGTCGCCGGCGGCGTGCGCCGGCTCCCCCGTCGTGAACAGCTCGAACCGGATGTGGCCGGGCTCGACGTCCACGCTCTCCAGCGTGTCGCGGCACAGCTGCACCAGCTCGAACGGCCCGCAGAGGAACCACTCGTCGACGGCGGCGGGACGGATGATGCTGGCCAGCATCAGGCGCAGCTTCTCCTCGTCGATCCGGCCGGAGAGCAGGGCGGAGGAGCGGGACTGGCGCGAGAGCACGTGGTGCAGTGCCAGCCGGGCCGGGTACCGGTCCTTCAGGTCGGCGAGCTCGTCGAGGAACATCACGTCGAGCGCGGTGCGGTTCGTGTAGACGAGCGTGAAGCGAGAGGTCTCCGAGCGTTCGAGCACGGTGTGCGCGAGCGACATCAGCGGCGTGATGCCGCTGCCGGCGGCGATGCCGACGATGTGCTTGTCGTCCAGGGTCTCCAGCGCGGTGGTGAACGTGCCCTGCGGGCTCATCACGTCGAGGCGGTCCCCGGCCCGGAGTTCGGTGTTCGCCCAGCTGGAGAAGACGCCGCCGAGGTCGCGCTTGATCGCGACGCTGACCGAACCGAGCGCGTGCGGACGACAGATCGAGTAGCTGCGGCGTAGCTCCCGGCCGTCGATCGTGGCGCGCAGTGCCAGGTGCTGCCCAGGGTCGTAGTCGAACTCCCCCTGCAGTTCCTCGGGAACCAGGAAGGTCACCTCGACGCTGTCCTGGGTGAGCTGACGCACGTCGCCGACGGTGAGCGTGTGGAACCGGGCGCGACGTTTCGTGGGCGTTGCAGCGAGGTCGTCGGAGAGATCGGCGGCGGGGTCGAGAACGGCGGAATCGGTACTGCCCAGATTGAGTGCGGCCATGGTTACAACACCTTGAAGTAGTCGAACGGTTCGAGGCAGTCCCGGCACTCGTAGAGCGCCTTGCACGACGTCGAACCGAAGCGGGCGAGTTCCCGCGTATTCAGTGAGGAGCAGCGCGGGCACTTGACCGCGAGCTGGAGCCGCACGGTGCCGGTCGGGCGCACACCGGAGTGACCGGTCGGGGCGGCGATGCCGTAACTGACCAGCTTCGCCTTGCCCTCCTCGCTCATCCAGTCAGTGGTCCAGGCCGGGGCGAGCACCAGTTCGACCGTGACGTTCTCATAGCCGGCGCCGATGAGGGCCGACGTGACGTCGTCGCGCATGGCCTCCATCGCGGGGCATCCGCTGTACGTCGGCGTGAGGATGACGTGGGTTCCGTCGGCCGTGACGGCGACCGAGCGGAGCACACCCAGGTCTTCGATCGTGAGCACGGGGACCTCAGGGTCGCAGACCTCGGCGGCGATATCCCAGGCTTGCCGGGAGGCCGCGTCGCTCGGACGCGGCCGGGCGAGCGCCGCCATGATCACCATTTCGCGCCGGGATGCGCCCGAGCCAGCACCTGCAGCTCGGCGAGCATCGGCCCGAGGTTCTCGGAGTGGTCACCGCGGCGGCCGCCTCCCGAGGAAATGAAGCCGCGGGGAACATCGAGCTCGGCTTCGGCGAGCACGGGGAACATGGCGGCCTCCACGGCGCCCCGGAGGGAGGACGGCCGCACGGCGGCGCCCTCGAGCCGGTCGATCAGCGGCTCGTCGACGAAGAGTTCCTCAACGAACGGCCACAGGTCGGAGAGACCCGTGATCATCCGCCGGCGGGACTCCTCGGTGCCCAGCGCGAGGCGCAGCACCCATTGGATGGAGTGGTCGCGGTGGTAGTCGACCTCCTTGACGGCCTTCGCCGCGATCGCGGCGAGCGTCGCATCCGTCGACTGCATCAGGGCGCTGTAGAGCTCGAATAAGTAGTGCGCGGCGATGAACTGGCGGGCGATCGTGTGCGCGAAGTCGCCGTTGGGCTGTTCGAACAGGTGCGCGGAGCGCCACTGGGGTTCGTCCCGCCAGTAGGCCAGGTCATCCTCGGTGCGGCCGGATTCTGCCCCGGCGTAGTGCAGCAGGGAACGGGCGTGCCCGATCAGGTCGAGGGCGATGTTGCCGAGGGCGATGTCCTCTTCGAGCTCCGGTGCCCGGGAGATCCACCAGCCCAGGTTCTGGGCCAGCACGAGCGAGTCGTCGCCGAGCCAGAGCGCGTATTCCGCCACGTCGTGAGAGGCGACGGATGCCGCTTCGACCAGTTCCGCGGAGAGCTGGATCGTGTCGACGTGGCCGTGGGCGTCCTGCTCGATGGTGTCGCTCACAGGTGCTTCACCCCTTCGCTCTTCGTGTAGTAGCTCGCGTGGCGGTAGTTCTTGCCGGCGGGCGATTCGAAGAAGGCACCCTTCGCATCCGGATCGCTCGTGGTAATCGCGTCGGCCGGCACGACCCAGATCGAGACGCCCTCATTGCGGCGGGTATAGAGGTCACGCGCGTTGCGCACCGCGAGGGTGGCGTCGGGGGCGTGCAGGGAGCCCACGTGAGTGTGGCTGATTCCGCGGCTGGAGCGCACGAATACCTCCCAGAGAGGCCAGATCTCCTTTTCGGATGCACCGGGAGCGCTCACTATGCGACCGCCTTCACGGCCTGCTTTGCGGCGTACGCGGCAGCGGCCTCGCGCACCCACTGACCCTCGTCGTGCGCGTCGCGGCGGCGCTGGAGGCGTCTCGCGTTCGCCGGTCCGCGACCGGCGAGTACTTCGTGGAATTCGGTCCAGTCGATTTCGCCCATGTCGTACGCACCCTTTTCTTCGTTCCAGCGCAGGTCCGGGTCCGGCAGCGTCACGCCGAGCACCTCGGCCTGCGGCACGAGCATTCCGACGAACCGCTGACGCAGGTCGTCGTTGGAGAACCTCTTGATGTTCCAGGCCATCGACTGCGCCGAGTTGGGCGAGTCGTCGTCGGGCGGACCGAACATCTGCAAGGCCGGCCAGTACCAGCGGTTGACCGAGTCCTGGGCCATCTCGCGCTGGGCGGGTGTGCCGTTCATCAGCTCGAGCAGGATCTCGAAGCCCTGACGCTGGTGGAAGGACTCCTCCTTGCAGATGCGCACCATGGCACGGCCGTACGGGCCGTAGGACGCGCGGCAGAGCGGAACCTGGTTGCAGATCGCCGCGCCGTCAACGAGCCAGCCGATGGCGCCCATGTCGGCCCACGTCGGGCTCGGGTAGTTGAAGATCGAGGAGTAGCGGGCCTTGCCGGCGATGAGCTGCTCCGTCATCAGGTCACGGCTGATGCCGAGCGTCTGCGCGGCAGAGTAGAGGTAGAGCCCGTGTCCGGCCTCGTCCTGCACCTTGGCCAGCAGGATCGCCTTGCGCTTCAGGCTGGGCGCCCGGGTGATCCAGTTGCCCTCCGGCTGCATCCCGATGATCTCGGAGTGCGCGTGCTGGGAGATTTGGCGGATGAGGGTCTTGCGGTAGCCGTCCGGCATCCAATCGCGCGGTTCGATTCGCGAATCGGCGGCAATCAGGTCGTTGAACTGCTGCTCCTCGGCAGACACCGTGGCGGCGTTATCCGGGTCGATAGCGTAGGGAACTGGCGGGATTGTCATCGTTGACTCCTGGGTTTGGCGAACTCTTACCAACCGATCGTTCAGTTAGTATATGGTTTCCCTACGACCCCCACAACCATGCGTTGTGGCCCGCGGAACTCAATGAGGAGAACCACATGACGGAAGTTTCACCACCCTCCAGTGGTGCCATGATGGAGAACGACCGGGCATCGGCCGCACTCGGCATGGTCGTGCACGCCTCGGAGCCCGGCCGCGCGGTCGTCTCCATGCTTCTGCGGGACGACATGATGAACGGCTTCGATGTGACGCACGGCGGGATTGTCTTCGCCCTGGCCGACACGGCGTTCGCGATCGCCTGCAACGACGACCACCACGTCACGCTCGCGTCGGGCGCCGACATCACCTTCTTGAAGCCGACCGCGGCCGGTCAGACCCTCACCGCGACCGCCGTGCTGCGCACGAAGAGCGGTCGCTCCGGCCTCTACGACGTGCGCGTCACCAACGAGCACAACGTGCCGATCGCCGAGTTCCGCGGGCGAAGCCGCACCACCAACTTTCCCGTTCCCGGCTCCGTCGCACCCCAACTTTAAACCCGCATTCAACCAGGAGGCCTCATGTCAACGATGACCAAGACCCGCTTGCACGCCCCCGCCCAGGATGAACTCGATCCCGAAGAGCGGATGTCCCGTGACGAACTGCAGGCGCTGCAACTGACCCGGCTACAGAAGACCGTACGGCTCGCGTACCAGAACGTACCTCTCTATACCCGCAAGTTCGACGAGGCCGGCGTGCACCCGGACGACATCCGCACCCTGGACGATGTCGCCCTGCTGCCGTTCACGACCAAGGACGACCTGCGGGTCTCCTACCCGTTCGGCATGTTCGCGGTGCCGATGGATCAGGTCGCGCGCATCCACACCTCCTCCGGGACCACCGGGCTGCCGACCGTCGTCGGCTATACGCAGAACGACCTCAAGATGTGGGCGGGCCTGGTGGCCCGCAGCCTCCGCGCCTCCGGCGTACGGCCCGGCATGCGCGTGCACAACGCCTACGGCTACGGCCTCTTCACCGGCGGCCTCGGCGCGCACGCCGGCATCGAGGCGCTCGGAGCCACGGCAATCCCGATGTCCGGCGGCCAGACCAACAAGCAGGTCAAGATGATCCAGGACTTCGAGCCGGACGTCATCATGGCCACGCCCAGCTACCTTCTGACGATCACGGATGCGATGGTCGCGGCGGGCATGGACCCGCGCTCGTCCAGCCTCAAGGCCGGCGTGCTCGGTGCGGAGCCGTGGACCAACCAGATGCGGCTCGAGCTGGAAGCCCGCCTCGACTTCGACGCCCTGGACATCTATGGTCTCAGCGAGGTGATGGGCCCGGGTGTGGGCAACGAGTGCATCGAGACGAAGGACGGACCGCATCTGTGGGAGGACAACTTCCTGCCCGAGATCATCGACGGCGACAGTGGCCTGGTGTTGCCTGACGGCACCCAGGGCGAGCTCGTGTTCACGTCGCTGACCAAGGAGGCGTTCCCGGTCATCCGTTACCGAACCCGCGACCTCACCCGTTTGCTGCCCGGCTCGGCGCGCCCCGGCATGCGCCGGATGGAGAAGATCACCGGTCGCAACGACGACATGATCATCCTGCGCGGCGTCAACCTGTTCCCGACCCAGATCGAGGAGATCGTGCTCAGCATCCCGAGCCTCTCCCCGCACTTCGTGATCGAGCTGACCCGGCCGAACCGGATGGACGAACTGACCGTGCGGATCGAACGACACGAGCACGCCACCGACGTCGCCTCCGACATCGCCTCGGCGCTGCTGATCCACAAGATCAAGGACCTGATCGGGTCCAGCGTCAACGTGCTGATCGTCGAGCCCGGCACGCTCGAGCGCAGCACGGGCAAGCACAAGCGTGTCTACGACCTGCGCTGAGCCGGCCGCACGACCCTGGCCCCTGCCTGCCGGGGGCACCTTCCGGTGCACCGCCCCGTGAGAGAATTTTTCATTATGTCTGAACCAGCCCTCATCAAGCGCGGCCGCCCCGGGTACGACCAGCACGCCATTCTCGAGGTGGCAGTCGCCGCCTTCAACGAGTTCGGCTACGACGCCACCTCGATGGGCGTGCTCGCGACCCGCCTCGGCCTGTCGAAATCGGCGATCTACCACCACTTCACCTCGAAGGAGGAACTCCTGGACCAGGCTCTCGACGAGGCTCTCGACGGGCTCGAAGGGGTCTTGCTCGAGCAGAGCGCCCAGGTCGGCCCGGCCATCGACCGGCTCGCTGCGGTGCTGCGCGGCGCCGTGCAGGTGCTCACCTCCCGGCTGCCCTACGTGACGCTGCTGCTGCGGGTGCGCGGCAACACGGATGTCGAGCGCGCCGCGCTCGCGCGCCGTCGCGCCTTCGACCGGTCCGTGTCCGCCCTCGTGGTGGAGGCCCGCGACGAGGGCTCCCTGCGCGGCGACATCGACCCGCGGATCGTGACCCGGCTGCTGTTCGGCATGGTCAACTCGATCGTGGAGTGGTACCGGCCGGAGGGCCCGGAAGACGCCGGGCAGCTGGCCAGCGACGTGCTCGCGGTGGCGCTCGACGGGCTGCGGGTTGCGCCGGGGTCGACGGTCTCGACCGGCCTCGACAGGCTCGACCACCGGTAGAAGATTAGGGAGAAACGTGAACGGGAACTGGAAGATCACGCTCGGCGAATTGGACGAGAAGATGGGCGTGACCATCGTCGAGGAGTCCGCCGAGCGGGTCGTCGCGACGATGCCGGTGGAGGGCAACCGGCAGTCGTTCGGCCTGCTGCACGGCGGGGCATCCGTCGCCTTCGCCGAGGCGCTCGGCTCGTGGGCGGCCGTGATCCACGCGGGCCCGGGGCGCAGCGCGGTGGGGCTCGACATCAATGCGACGCACCACCTCGCGGCCCGGTCGGGGATCGTGACCGGGGTAGCCACGGCCATCCGGCTCGGGCGCACGATCGCCTGCCACGAGATCGTGATCAGAGACGACCAGGGCCGCCGGCTGTGTACCGCGCGCATCACGAACCTGATCATCGACGCGCCCGACCGGCCGCCGTTCGTACCACGGTCGCACGACGGCGCGGCACCGGTGGCCCCCACCGCTTGAGCCGAGCGGGAGGTCCGAAAAGCTCCAGCCACCCCGTCCCGAACGAATTCGACGGAGATTTTGCCTGCATCGGCCGGAAACACTCCGAAAGAGCGCTCTCAGACGAGAATCTCCGTCGAAGTGGTTCGACGAAGTGGTTCGACGCCGGGACCGGATACCGAAGGGGCACCCACCGTGATGGTGGGTGCCCCTTCTGCTGGTGCGGCTACGGCGAATGCGGAGGGTTAGAGTCCCGCGAGGTCGCTGACCGACGTGTCGCCGGGGGCCGCGTTCGTGAACGATGCTTCGATCTCGGCACGCTCGAGCAGGTCGTCCATGCGGCGGCGACGCTGCTTCGGGATGAGCGTGACGACGGTACCGGACTTGCCGGCGCGGCCGGTGCGACCGGAACGGTGCAGGTAGGTCTTGTACTCGTCGGGAGCGTCGGCCTGGATGACCAGGTCGATGTCGTCCACGTGGATACCGCGAGCCGCGACATCCGTTGCCACCAGCACGTTGACGCGACCGCTGGTCAGCATCTGCAGGTTGCGGGTGCGGCGGGCCTGGTTCAGGTCGCCGTGCAGGCTCGTGGCCTTCACGCCGGCATCTTCGAGCTGCTCGGCGAGCTGCTCTGCGTAGGCACGGGTGCGCGAGAAGATCAGCGTCTTGCCCTGGCGGTCGACGAGCTGGCCGATGATGGCGCTCTTGTCGCGGTGCTCGATCACGAGCACGCGGTGGTCGATCGTGGAGGAGGCCTGATCTTCGCCGGCAACCTCGTGCACGGCCGGGTTGATCAGGAATTCCTTGACCAGCGAGGCAACGCCCTTGTCGAGGGTGGCCGAGAAAAGCAGCTTCTGGCCGCCCTTCTTGGTCTGGCGCAGGATGCGCTGAACCGGCTCGAGGAAGCCCAGGTCGCACATGTAGTCGGCCTCGTCGAGGACGGTGACGACGACCTCGCTGAGGTCGAGACGACCCTGCTCGATCAGGTCCTCGATGCGACCGGCGGTGCCGATGATGATGTCCACGCCGCGCTGGAGGGCGCTGACCTGGCGGTACTGCGGAACCCCGCCGTAGATCTGGGTGGTGAAGAGGCCGACGCTGCGGGCGATGGGCTGGATGGTGCGGTCGATCTGCAGGGCCAGCTCACGGGTCGGGGCCAGGATGAGCGCGCGCGGCTTGCGGGCCATCTTGCGGTCCTTGGCGCCGTTGTTCTCCAGCAGCTTCTCCACGAGGGGAGCACCGAAGGCGATGGTCTTGCCGGAACCGGTCTTGCCACGGCCGAGCACGTCGCGCCCGGCGAGCACGTCCGGGATGGTCGCGGCCTGGATCGGGAACGGCGTCGCGGCACCGAGGGTGGCGAGCTCGCGCACGATGTTCTCGCCGAGCCCTAAGTCGCCGAAGCTCACACCGACGACTTCGGCAGCCGTCGTTGCGATGGCTTCGAGGCGCTCGAGCACGACGTCGTCACCGGCGGCGAAGTGCGCCTTGGTGTCGCGGTCGGGGTAGAAGTTGCTGGAGTGGCCGCCGTCGGACGCCGAGCGGGTCGGTCGCGCCGGACGGTCGGAGTTGGAGCGCTCGGAGCGGTCGTAGCCGCCACGCTCGGGGCGGGCGGAACGGTCGCCGTAGGACGGGCGGTCGTTGTTGTAGGCCGGGCGGTCGTTGTTGTAGGCCGGGCGGTCGGTGCGGGCCGGACGGTCGCCATAGGACGGACGTTCGGTGCGGGCCGGGCGGTCGTTGTTGTACGCCGGACGATCGGTACGGGGAGCACGGTCGCCGTAGGACGGGCGGTCGTTGTTGTAGGCGGGACGATCCGTGCGGGGACGGTCGCTGTTGTACGACGGACGTTCCGTACGTGGACGGTCGTTGTTGTACGCCGGACGGTCGGTGCGGGGAGCACGGTCGCCATAGGACGGGCGGTCGTTGTTGTACGCGGGACGATCGGTACGGGGACGGTCGCTGTTGTACGACGGACGTTCCGTACGTGGACGGTCGCTGTTGTACGACGGACGGTCCGTACGCGGAGCACGGTCGCCATAGGACGGGCGGTCGTTGTTGTACGCGGGACGATCGGTACGGGGACGGTCGCTGTTATACGACGGACGGTCCGTACGCGGAGCACGGTCGCCGTAGGACGGGCGGTCGTTGCCGTAGGACGGACGGTCATTGCGAGGACGGTCGCTGTTATACGAGGGACGGTCTCCGCGCGGGGCACCGCCGGTGGACGGTCGGTCGCGGTTCGGGCGGTCGCCGTAGGCGGGGCGCTCGGAGCGCTGGCCGTAGGCCGGACGGTCGTTGCCGGCGGGGCGGCCGTTGCCGTAGGCCGGACGGTCATTGCCGGTCGGGCGGCCGGCGGCACGGTCGGCACGCTCTCCGGCGTTCCAACGGGCCTTCTTGGGTGCACCCTCGGCGGCATTGTGGCCGCGGTGTCCGGGGCTCTTGCTGCCACCCTTGGACGGTCCGCCCTTGGCGGAGTACTTGGGATCGAAGTTCTTAGGCATGGAAAATGTTCCTGGGTTGTATTGGGTACATGGCAGAACAACGCCGCACACGCGACGCAACCTGAGAACCCGGGCAGTCTATGGCCGGGGCCGTTCACATACAGTGATTTTTCACCAGCGGATTACTGGGAAACCGGCCCATCCTGACTTACAAACCCATCCGCGCACACAAAAAAACACACGGTGTCAAGAGCCGACTTATCTACGTTACCTGATCGATGCCGGAATGTCGATGCCGAAAAGCGCCTGGCCATCTTCACCGCTTACTCTATTGTCATGCCGACGACCATCACCATCGAGTCCCCGCGGCAGCCGGAGATCACCGAGCTGCTGCGCCTGAGCGGCGAGTACGCCCAGTCGCTGTACCCGCCCGAAAGCAACTTTCTGCTGAGCGTCGCCGAACTCGAGCAGCCGGGCGTGGCCGTGTACGTGGCGCGGGATGCGACGGATCGCGCTCTGGGGATCGCCGCACTGGTAGGCGGGGCCGACACCGGCGACGGCACCACAAGCACGGCGGAGCTGAAGCGCATGTTCGTGCACCCGGGCCACCGGGGGCGCGGCGTTGCCGGCCGCCTGCTCGCGGGGATCGAGACGGATGCGGCGGCCCGCGGCATCCGTGAAATCGTGCTGGAGACCGGGCCGGAGAGTCATGCCGCGCTCTCCTTCTATCGGGGCGCGGGGTACCGGGAGGTTCCCCTGTTCGGTCAGTACCTGGGCGAGGCCTTCAGCGTCTGCTTCGCCAAGGCGATCCCGGGAGCGGTGCGATGACGCGGGATCGGGAGACCGCCCGCACGTCGGCCCAGGTGAGCGTGCGCCGCGCCCGGAAGACGGCGTCCTGGCTGGGTGTGACCGCGACCAGCCCGAGAATCGTGCAGGCACTCAAGGCCGCCATCGCCGTCGCCATCGCCTGGTCGATCGCGCCGTTGCTGCCCGGTGTGGCGGACGACTACCCCTACTACGCTCCGCTGGGCGCGCTGGTGAGCATGTACCCGACACTGATGAGTTCGGTGCGGAACTCCCTGCAGACCCTGGGCGGCCTCACCGTCGGGATCGTGCTCGCGGGCGCGGTCATCGTTCTGAGCGAGCCGAACGTGCTCACCATCTCGCTCGCGGTCGGCGTCGGCGCCGCGATCGCGGCCACCGGCTGGTTCGGCGCAAGTCGCGAGTACATCCCGGTCACCGCCCTGTTCGTGCTGATCGTCGGCGGGCCGAATGCGGACGGATATTCCATCGGGTATCTGGTGCAGATGACGCTGGGGATTTTGGTCGGCCTCGCCGTGAACCTGGTCTTCTTCCCGCCGCTGGCGTTCGAGGCCGTCGGCCAACAACTGACCCGCTTTCGGGCCACTCTGGCCGACCAGCTCTCTGAGGTCGCCGATGCCCTGGCCGACAGTTGGCCGCCCGAAGAGGACGGCTGGGCCTCCCGCAGCCAGGAGCTCGTGGCGGTCGGCCGCGCGGTGCGCAACGCGGTCAGCCACGCCGACGACAGCCGCAAGGGCAACCCGCGCGCGCGGGTGCATCGGCGGGACCTCCGCTCGGACTACGAGGAACTGTCGGCCCTCGAGAACGTGACCTTCCATGTGCGCGACCTGACGGAGGTGCTTGCCGCAGCCGTTTGGGGTCAGCCGGTCCAGCTCGAACTGCGCCCCGAGTTGCGGCCGGCGCTCGGCCGCACACTGCACGCCGTGGCCACGGTGCTGCGGGACTGGGATCCGGATGACACCGTCCAGGTTGCTTTCGCCGCGGCGGAGGCCGCCCTTCAGGATCTGATGACCGAATTGGACGAGCGGAGAAGCACGGCCCCGGTGACGTCGCTAGGAGTCGCGGCGACGGTCGCGATGGACGTCACCCGCATCCTGACGGCCCTCCGGCCGCATATCCTGCCGGCAGCCGCGGCCGAGGCCGAGGCCGAAAGTGACGGCGAGCCCGCCCCGGACACGACGCCGACACGCTGATCGAGGCACAGACCGACGCCGCCGAACGGGATTCGGTGCGGCGCGAGAGACGAATTACTCTCGAAGCACTACCCCGCAGCTCGGAGCACACGTGAACACCGGCCCAGGCCATCCCCGATTCGGCTCGCGTCGCATCCGTTTTCTGACGATTGCCGGCGCAGTCGGCATCGCCATTGCCGCGACGGCCCTCCTCGGCGGGTTCCGCCCGCAGCTGTATTCCGTGGCGCCCGACGAACCCGGCGACCAGCGCAGCGAGCTCGTCACGACCCAGATCGTCGGCATCCGAACGTTCGAGCGACCGGAGGGCATCACGGTCGCCGAGGATGTCGAATACGGCACCCAGGCGGACGGCGCCGTTCTCACCCTCGACGTGTGCTCGCCGGCGATCGCCCCCGCGGAGGAAACGACCCTCGAGACGGTGCCGGCGGCGACGGTGTCACCGGAGGAAGCGGCGGCGGCGCTGCGCCCGGCCGTCATCTCCATCCACGGCGGCAGCTGGGCCCGCGGCGACAAGGGGAACAGCGACTGGCGAATGGTGTGCGCCTGGCTCGCCTCCGAGGGATTCGTCGCCTACTCGGTGAACTATCGAATGGTTCCGGATGCAGTGTTCCCCGCCGCGCTCGACGACGTCGCCCTGGCCGTGGAGTGGGCCCGCGACCCTGTGAACGCCCAGACCTACGGCATCGATCCCGACCGGATCGGTGTGTTCGGCGGCTCGGCCGGAGGCAACCTCGCCGCCCTGCTCGGCACCCGCGGTTCCGGGTCGCTGACCGAGGGTGCCCGGGTGGCCGCGGTCGCCGAACTCTCCGCGCCACTCGACCTCAGCCACCAGGCGCTCGTCACGGGCCGGGCCCCGGCCGGGCTGCAGAACATCGTGCGCGACTACCTCGGCTGCCTCTCCCTGCGCGACTGCGCCAAGGCCACGGCCGCATCGCCGGCCAGCACGCTCGATCGCAGCGATCCGCCCGTGTTCCTCGGCTCGTCGACCGACGAGTACATTCCGCTGACGCAGGCCACGGGCTATGCGGCGGCCCTCGAGCGGAAGGGCGTCGCCCACGAGCTGGTCACGGTGCCGGGCACGCTGCACTCGATCGGCATCCTCGACGCAGTCATGCGGGAGAAGGTGTCCGCCTTCCTGCACACGACGCTCGGCGAGTAGCGGCGGAGCGCCCGAGGCGTCGCAGCCCTCTCGCGGCGGCGCGGCGGCGACCACGAGCGCGGGTGCGGCGGCGACCACGAGCACGGGCGCGGGCGCGGGCGCGACTAGTTCGCGGTGTCGAGCCAGCGGCGCACGACGTCACGGATCTGGTCGCGCTTCGCCAGAATGTCAGCCAGGTCGGCGACGCTGAGACTGGCCCGGATATTCGAGTGCCAGGTCAGCAGTGCGGAGGGATCGCCGTCGAACGTGGGCGCGGCGGCCTTGTCCTCCGGCGTCCCGGTGCCGAGGTGCAGGATCAGGCGCACGCCCCTCCCGTGCGCGTTCACGGTCACCCGGTCGGTGCCGTTCCAGACGTAGCTCGGCGAGTTCCACTTGATGTGCTCCGTGAGCCCGGAATGCGCGCCGAGCACGATCTGTCGCAGCGCCTCGATTTCCTCGCGGCGACCGGGCGGCTGGGCGGCAAGGAACTCCTCAACCGAGCGGTAGGTGGCAGCCATGGCAGAACCCTAGCGCTCCCCGCGGCTACGTGCCGCGGATGCGCCGGGAGAGCTGCGCGGCGGTGCTCCCGAGCTGCGCGGCGAGCGCCGGCCATTCCGCTTCGGGGATGCGCTCGCGAGGGAAGGTGACAGCCACGCCCGCGGCCGGCCAGCCCGCATGGTCGCGCACGGCCACGGCGACGGATGCCATCCCCTCGGTGATCTCGCCGTCTTCCAGGGCATACCCGTCACGGCGCACCTGCTCGAGCAGGATGCGCAGCTCCGCCGTGGCACGCGGTCCCCGATCGTGTCGCGTGGCGAAGGCGGCAGCGTTGGGGTACAGCGCCCGCAGCTGGGCTGCCGGGAGCGCCGCGAGAAGTGCGCGCCCGCTCGCGGTGAGGTGGCTCGGGAGGCGCACGCCGACATCCGTCACCAGCGACGGGCGCCGGGGCGCGCGCTCCTCGACGAGGTAGATCACGTCACGCCCGTGCAGCACGACGAGGTGGGCGCTCTCGCCGATCCGGTCGACCAGCGCGGCGATGAGCGGGCGGCCGAGGCGCGAGAGGGGCTGCTGCCGGGAGAAGCCCGAGCTCAGCTCGAAGGCCGCCAGGCCGAGGCCGTAGCGCTGCTCCTCGGGCAGGTGCACCACGAAACCCTGGTCGGCGAGCACGGCCAGCAGGTCATAGACGGTCGAGCGGGGCAGGCCGAGGGCCGTGGCGATCTGGGAGGCCGGCACCGGTCCACGCTGTGTGGCCAGATGCGAGAGGATGCGCAGCGTGCCGTGCGCCGCCGGGACCTTCGACGGGGTCATGCGCCTCTCCTCTCCGTGAACAGCGGACGGCACCCGCCAACTGTCCGGTATCCCGGACAGCTCCCAGCCTAAACCCGTCGTGCGGCCCACCCGGCTGGTGTCGAATCGGAGTATGAACCTTGCCAGCACATCCGTCACCGTGGGCACCGGCCCGCTCGAGTTCGCCGACATCACCGCGGTGGCCCGGCACGACGCCCCCGTCGTGCTGGCCGCGGAGGCCCTCGACGGCGTCGCCGCTACCCGGCGCATCATCGCGGCGCTCGCGCAGGACGTGCACCCGCACTACGGCATCTCGACCGGTTTCGGGGCGCTCGCGACGACGTTCATCGAGAGCGACCGCCGGGCCCAGCTGCAGGCGAGCCTGGTGCGCTCGCACGCCGCGGGCAGCGGCCCCGAGGTGGAGCGGGAGGTCGTGCGCGCGCTGATGCTGCTGCGCCTGTCGACCCTGATGACCGGGCGCACCGGGGTGCGGTCCGTCGTAGCCGAAACCTATGCGGCACTGCTCAATGCCGGGATCACCCCTGTCGTGCACGAATACGGCTCGCTCGGCTGCTCGGGTGACCTCGCGCCGCTCGCGCACTGCGCGCTCGCGGTGATGGGCGAAGGCCGGGTGCGGGATGCGGCCGGCACCCTGATGGGCGGCGGTGAGGCCCTGGCCGCGGCCGGCATCACCCCGGTCGTGCTCGCCGAGAAGGAGGGGCTCGCCCTGATCAACGGCACCGACGGCATGCTCGGCATGCTCGTGCTCGCCCTCGCCGACCTGGCACGACTCCTGACGACCGCCGACATCGCCGCGGCCATGAGCGTCGAGGCTCTCCTCGGCACGGATGCCGCCTTCGCCGGCGACCTGCAGGCCCTCCGCCCCCAGCTCGGTCAGGCGGCGAGCGCGGCCAATCTGCGCGCGCTGCTGGCCGGTTCGCCGCTGCTCGCCAGCCACGCCGGCCCGGACGACCCCACCGTGCAGGACGCCTACTCCCTCCGCTGCGCCCCGCAGGTGCACGGCGCCGCCCGGGACACGATGGACCACGCCGCCCTGGTCGCCGGCCGTGAGCTGGCCAGCGCGGTGGACAACCCCGTGGTGACCCTGGACGGCCGGGTGCTCTCCAACGGCAACTTCCACGGCGCCCCGGTGGGCTACGTGCTCGACTTCCTCGCCATCATCGCGGCGGATGTCGCGAGCATGAGCGAGCGGCGCACCGACCGGCACCTCGACGCCGCCCGGAGCAAGGGGCTGCCGCCTTTCCTGGCCCACGAGGTCGGCGTCGACTCGGGGCTGATGATCGCGCAGTACACCGCTGCCGGGATCGTGTCGGTTTTGAAGCGGCTGGCGGTGCCGGCATCCGTCGACTCGATCCCGTCGTCGGCCATGCAGGAGGACCACGTGTCGATGGGCTGGGCAGCCGCCCGCAAGCTGCGCCACTCGATCGACGGCTTGGGCCGGGTGCTCGCGATCGAGGTGATGACGGCGTCACGCTCGCTCGACCTGCGCGCGCCGCTCGTTCCCGGCCCGGCCACCGGCGCGGTGCGGGACCTCGTGCGCACGGTGGCCGACGGCCCCGGCCACGACCGGTTCCTCTCCCCCGAGATCGAAGCGATCGTCGAACTTGTGGCGTCGGGCGCGGTGCGGGATGCCGCGGCGGGCGTCGTCGGACCGCTCGCCTGAGGCCCCGCAGGCAGCGCAGGGCGGTACGGGATCCGGGCCGCGTCAATCGCTTGTCGGCCCCTCGGGCCCATGTCATGATGTCACCCGCTAACCCGTTGCAACCGCCCCGGAATTGCTCGTCGATGCCCGTAGTCGATGCCCTGAAACAGTGCAGTGCGGAGGCTCATGAACCTCACCTCGAGAGACCGTCGATGCCCCACCCTGCCCACGTTCGCGGGGCGCCGACTCACCGTGCCACTCACCGTGCCACTCACCGCCGCCATCATCGTCTCTCTCACGGTTCTCGGTGCACCCACACCGTCCCGCGCGGACGACAGTCCCGTGGCCGCGGCAGCCGGGCGGGCGGTCGCAACCCCCGACGTCCAAGAACCCTGTGCCGCACCCTTCCCGACGGATGCCCCGCCGGCCGCGGAACCAGCCGCTCCCGCGATGCCCGCCCTGCCCTCGAAGGCGGCTGACGCGACTGTCCCGGCAACCCCGGCCGACCCGGCTGCCGCGGACGACCCGGCTACAGCGCCCTGCCCCACGGATGCGCCGGCTCCCACACCGGTACTGGCTCCCTCGCCCGCCCCCGAGCCCACGAACACTCCCGCGCCGACGAACACGCCCACGCCCGACCCGACTCCGGTCCCCCCTTCCCAGCCGACCGGCGAGCCGACCCCGCCAACGACGCCCACCACACCCACCACACCACCGTTGAGCGGCGGAGGGCCGTCCGCGCCCACGGATCCGGAATCCGCCGCCTCGCCGCCGGCGCCTGCACAGGCTCCGCCACCCGCACCGGAACCCGCACCGGAACCGGCACCGGCACCGGAACCGGCAGATCCGACCACGGGCACTGGATCAGCCTCGGCCGGGCAAGCCGCGGCAGCAGCGGTCGCAACCGCCGCCGCCCAGTCCGCCGCAGCCGCACGGGGCGCCGAGCGCATCCGCAGCGCCGAGCGGGCCGTCGCCGCGCGGGCATCCGCCCAGCACTCC
>NZ_SOGK01000135.1:0-58793 GCF_004564305.1 Cryobacterium sp. TMT3-29-2 | reverse complement strand
GCCGCGCCCACCGCCGCGCCGCGCCCACCGCCGCGCCGGCACCCGTCCCCGCCGCGAGCCCCGACCCCTGGGTGAACCAATTCGACGGAGATT
Source organism: Cryobacterium sp. TMT3-29-2 (assembly GCF_004564305.1). Lineage (NCBI taxonomy): Bacteria > Bacillati > Actinomycetota > Actinomycetes > Micrococcales > Microbacteriaceae > Cryobacterium > Cryobacterium sp. TMT3-29-2. Next base: position 58,700 of record NZ_SOGK01000135.1, on the reverse strand, counting down.
TTGTTGCCAGACGGCGATTCTCGGCGATTTCGGGGCTGAACCGGCAAAATCCCCGTCGAATTCGTTCGAGCGGCTGCGGCGGGCACGGCCAGGCAGCGCTCGGCCAGGCAGAACACGGCCAGGCAGCGCTCGGCCAGGCAGCGCTCGGCAGGGCAGCACAATGCCGCGCCCGGCACACAGCCGAGCGCGACTCCCGCCGACCCCCGCGCCGCAGCCCGGCTACATCGGGCCGGCGCGCTGCGACATCCAAGCGTACGGATCCGTCGGGGTGATCCCGTCGATCAGGATCTCGAAATGCAGGTGCGGGCCGGTGCTCTGGCCGGTGCTGCCCACGTTGCCCAGGTGCGTGCCTACGCCCACGGACTCTCCCGCGGAGACCTGCAGCGAGCCGGCCTGGAAGTGCGCATAGACGCTGCTGACGAGCTGTCCGTCGACGGTGTGGTCGACGATCGCGTAGACGCCGAAGCCGCCGTTGTCCGTGGCCGAGACCTCACGCACGACGCCGTCCGCAACCGCCAGAGCAGGTGCACCCTCGCCGGGAAGCATATCGAGCCCCTTGTGGAACGTCGAGCAGCCCCCGCAGGGGGCATCGCGCGGACCATAGGGACCGGAGAGGCGAACCGAGCCCGGGAAGGGCCATTGAACGGCTGCATTAGCGGCGGCCGGAGCGGCCGCATCGTCGGCGGTCGGAACCGCAGCAGGGGCGGCAGGCACGGGCACGGGCTTCGGCGCATCGGTGACCGTGAAACCGTCGCGGTGCACGGTGGCGGTGGCCGCCGCACTCGGCACCAGGCCCTGTAGCGTCGTTTCGGCGGCGGAGGCATCGGAGGCGGCGGCAGCACGCGCGGTGGGATCGGGCGCGGCGACATTCGCTGAGGCCTCCGCGGAGGCCCGCACCGATGCTTCCAGGGCGGCCGGCGGCAGCCAGCTGTAGTCGTCGAGTTCCGATGCCTGCGCGGGAATGCCGAGGATCACCGTGAGCAGTCCGGCGAAAAGCATCGCGAAGCCGCCGGCGGCGGCCTGACTCGGGATCAGGGTGAATCTGGTGAGTCTGGGCAACCTGATGAGCCTAGGCGTCTGCATAGGCACCTTCCGCCGAAACGCGGCAGTCAAGGAACAGGGGAAAAATGGGCATGGTGAGAGCTTTCGTCGGCGCGGCTACGCGGTTCGGGTGAGGGGGAGCCGGAACCTCACTCAGACGGAGAATGCGCTCACAGCGCAGATAAAATCCCACGGGGAACGACGCTCCCTCAGAGGAAGTGCCAGGTGCGACGCACGACGTGGGGCTTCGCGCACAAGTTTTGAGGATAACTCGGTATCCTGAAAAAGCGCTGGGCTTACGCAGGTCGCTGACGGATTCCGGTCGGCTGCCCAGAATCGCCGCCACGGGCGATCGCCCAAAAGCTCAGCCTTACAGCCTAGCCCGCACGCGCAGCACCGCAAACTCAGCACAGCAAACTCGGAGCCGCAAACCCTGCGACGCAGAGCCGCACCCGCGGAGCCGCGAACTCAGAGCCCGAGCACCCGGTCCGCCAGCGATCCGAGAGCGCCGGGCACGAGCCGGTAGTAGGCCCAGGTTCCGCGTTTGTCGCGAGTCAGGATTCCGGCATCCACCAGAACTTTGAGGTGATGCGACACGGTGGGCTGACTGAGCCCGAGAGGCTCGGTCAGGTCACAGACGCAGGCCTCCAGATCGTCGTGCGCGGCGACCAGGGACACCAGGCGCAGCCGGGCCGGGTCGGCCACGGCTTTCAGCAGCCGGGCGAGCCGCTCCGCCTCATCGGCACCGATCGCCTCGCGCACCGTTGGGGCGCAGCAGGCAGCAGCAGCCGCGGCGGCGGCGGCATCCGCCACACCGACTGCGTCTACCGAAGCAGCCGAAACGGAGGCAAGCGCGGCATCCGCACCGACTGCGCCGACCATGACGGTCGGCGCCTCAGGCACTGCGCGGGTCTCAATGAACGGCATCTGAACAGTATCCCCCATAAATTGACATCCATCGATGTATTGGGGAAGACTCCCTATCGACACCACTGATGTTATGACCCACCCGCCGATTTTGCCTCACCCGCTCACGGAGCCAGATGCCCTTCCCCGAACCGACCGCCGCCCAGCCCGCCGCCCAGCCCGCCGCCCAGCTGACGCTCGGGCACACCACCGCCCCCGCGCCGGCGCGACTCGGGGCCGTCGACCGTCTCCTGCCGGTCTGGATCCTCGCGGCGATGGCCCTGGGGCTGCTGTTGGCGGTCGTCGCCCCCGGCGTCGGCGACCTGCTCGCGACGTTCACGGTCGGCTCGGTCAGCGTGCCCATCGCGATCGGGCTGCTGGTGATGATGTACCCGGTTCTGGCCAAGGTTCGCTACACGGATGCCCGCGCGGTCGCCCGCGACCGCCGCCTTCTGGTCTCATCGCTGGTGCTGAACTGGCTGCTGGGGCCCGCCCTGATGTTCGCCCTCGCCTGGATCTTCCTCCCGGACCTACCCGAGTACCGCACCGGGCTGATCATCGTGGGTCTCGCCCGCTGCATCGCAATGGTGCTGATCTGGAACGACCTGGCCTGCGGCGACCGCGAGGCCGCCGCGTTCCTGGTGGCGCTGAACTCCGTCTTCCAGGTCATCGCGTTCGCCGCGCTCGGCTGGTTCTACCTCCAGGTCCTCCCCGCCTGGCTCGGCCTGTCGACCACGAGCGCCGAGTTCTCGATCTGGGCGATCACCGTGAGCGTGCTCGTCTTCCTCGGCATCCCGCTGCTGGCCGGCTACCTGTCCCGCCGGGTCGGCGAGGCCACCCGCGGCCGCGACTGGTACGAGAGCCGGTTCCTGCCGAAAATCAGCCCGTTCGCCCTCTACGGGCTGCTGTTCACGATCGTGCTGCTCTTCGCCCTACAGGGCCGCCAGGTAATCGACCGCCCCTTCGACGTGGCCCTGATCGCCCTGCCGCTGCTGGTCTACTTCGTAGTCATGTTCGCCGCCGGATTCGCCACCGGCAAGCTCACCGGGCTCTCATACGAGCGCACCACGACCCTGGCGTTCACCGCCGCCGGCAACAACTTCGAGCTGGCGATCGCCGTGGCCATCGGCACCTTCGGCGCCACCAGCGGCCAGGCCCTGGCGGGCATCGTGGGCCCCCTGATCGAGGTGCCGGCGCTCGTCGCCCTCGTCTACGTGGCGCTGTGGCTGCGGCCGCGGCTGTTCCCGGGGGTCGCGCCGCGGGCATCCGTCACGGAAAGCACCGTCGACTCACTGCCCGATCCGGTTTAGTCTTTTTTCACCGAACTACCCTCACGTCCCCGAAAATGAAGAAGGAACCCCAGATCATGACCGAAAAGCCCACCGTTCTCTTCGTCTGCGTGCACAACGCGGGCCGCTCTCAGATGGCCGCCGGCTACATGACCGCCCTGTCCGAGGGCCGCGTCGAGGTCCTGTCCGCCGGCTCTGCTCCTAAGGACCAGATCAACCCCATCGCCATTGAGGCCATGAATGAGGAAGGCATCGACATCGCGAACAACGTGCCGAAGATCCTCACCACCGAGGCCGTCAAGGAGTCGGACGTAGTCATCACCATGGGTTGCGGCGACACCTGCCCGATCTTCCCCGGCAAGCGCTACGAGGACTGGGAACTCGCCGACCCGGCCGGCCAGGGCATCGAGTCCGTTCGCCCGATCCGCGACGAGATCAAGGCCCGCATCCAGGCCCTGCTCGCCGAGATCCTGCCCGTCCAGGCATAGGTCCGCCCCGTCATGAGCGATCTGAGCGCGCGCCGGTCCCTGCCGGGACTGGCCTTCCCCGAGGATTCGCTGCGACGGCTCGCCGCGGACCTCACCCAGCGGTTCTCGGGCATCTTCGGCGCCGAGACGATCGAGCGCTACGTGCTCGAGTCGTACACGTCACTGCTGCGCACGTCGACGGTCACGGCGTTCCTCGTGACCAACACGGGGCGCTATGCGACCGACCGCCTGACCGCGCTGGCCCAGGCCAAGGGAGCGATCGAAAAGGACGTCCCCGAAGTCCTGTTCGTGTGCGAGCAGAACGCGGGGCGGTCACAGATGGCGGCCGTACTCACTCAGGCCCTGTCCGGTGGCCGCGTGCACGTGCGTTCGGCCGGTTCGGCGCCGGCCAAGGGTCTGAACCCCACGGTGATGGCGGTGATGACCGAGCTCGGGCTCGACTTCCAGGAGGAGTTCCCGAAACCGTTGACGGATGACGTCGTGCAGGCCGCCGACGTCGTCGTCACCATGGGCTGCGGCGACGCCTGCCCGGTTTATCCGGGCAAGCTCTATCAGGACTGGGACCTGACCGACCCGGCCGGGCAGCCGATCGAGGAGGTACGTCGCATCCGCGACCAGATCCGGCACCGGGTCGAGGCCATGCTCACGACACTCGGAGTGGTCCCGCAGCCACTGCCGCTGCCGCTGCCCCTGCCCCTGCCCCAGTAGCCCGCGCAGCCCGCGCAGCCCGCCGCCCTAGCCTGCCCTTTCACGGCCGAGAGTCGCCGTTTCTGCCAAGAATCGCCCCGGCAACGGCGACTCTCGGCATCATTGGCGACTCTCGACGCGCCGAGTGCTTCGGCCCTACTTGCGCACCAGCTTCGCCACCGTGAACCCTCCGGCGGCGACCGTCACGGCGCCGGCCTTCGACGCCTTCTTGTCGACGGATGCGACGGGCCGGCCGACCGCGTCGAACGCCTGTTGCGCCAAGCGGTAGCCGCGCGGCACGACGACCGTGCGCACGCTCGTCTCGCTGGCCGCGCTGACGTACACCGTGGACTCCCCCGCAGGCCCGGTCACCGTGATCGTCGAGACCAACGGCTGGATCAGCAACGCGTCAACGGATGCCACCCCTCCGGCGACGCCGACGACCGCGGTGTCCGCCCCAGGCAGAGCCTGCTCGAGCGAGAGCGGGAACAGGCGTCCCGAGGCATCCGTGATGCCCTGCGCGCCCGCACCACCGTTGCTCGTGCTGCCCAGAGCCGACGTCGCGGACGACCAGGCCGTGGCGCCGGAGTCGCCCTCGCCCTGGTTCACGATCGGGAAGACATTGCGAGCCTGGTCGCTGGCGGGAACCGGAATGCTCAGGGAGTCGCCCGCATACAGCCTGACGTAGGCGCCGCCGGAGAGGTTGGCCTCGCCGGTCCAGGAGGACGGCGGCGTGACCACGGATCCGCTGCCCGTGATGGTGCCGGACTCGGCCTCGACGACGCTGAGCCCCACGGTGGAGAGGGTCTCGTCGATGCCGAGGGCCGTGGCCTTCAGCGTCGGATTCGCGTCCAGGGTGAGCATGGTCATCAAGGCGTGGATGGTGGACTCGGCGCCCGAGTTGGGGTTGATCCGGCCGTCGGTTTCGATGCCGTCGATGGCCGTGCCGGTGGCCGGGTCGTAAGCCGGGGCTCCGTTCGCGTTGGCGCCGAAGAACCAGCCGGCGGTCACGGCGGCCAGGTCGAGCAGGCCGGGGGCGTTCGCGGCCGCGGCGGTGGCGACCAGCCCCTGCACGCGGGAGTCGACGCCGTACGCGATCTGGGCCTCACCGGGGGTGGGGCTCCAGGCGTTGTCCGGTCCGCCGGCGGCCAGCAGTTGCGGGGTGAACTGGGCGGCGTCCGTGACGGCGGCGCCGAGCAGGTCGGAGCGGCCGAGCACCGTGGACGCGGTGGCGACGGCGGCCGGGGCCAGTCCGCCCCAGGCGTGCCACAGGGTCTGCGACTTGTTCCACGGCATGATCGCGCCGAAGGGCCACTCGGTGGCGGAGCCGGAGGACATCCCGGCGACCCCCTCGGTGAGCTGCGTCAGTGCGGTGCGCGCGGAGTCGTCGTCCGGAACGGCCGTGACGTAGGCGGCGAGGCCGAGCGCGGCCTCGGCCGAGGCATCCGCCCCGCCCGCGATGAGCCAGGCCGGCACGTTCACGCCGTCGGCCACGTCGAAGGTGCCGTACTGGCCGAGCGACTGGCGCTCGAGGGAGTCGAGGGAGAGGTGCAGGCGGTCCTGCAGGAACGCGGCGAACTCGGGGTCGGTGTCCTGGAAGGCGGCGAAGCCCTCGCCGAGGGCCCAGACCGTGCGCGCCACCCAGTAGGATTCGGCCGAGTCGCTCGGGTCGGGCAGTTCCACCGGGCTGGCGCTCGGGGTCAGGGTGCCGTCGGCCTGCTGCCAGAGCACGACGTTCCCGGCGTTCGGGCCGGTCGCGGTCTGCAGGTAGGTGAGGGAACGCAGGGTCTGCACGGCGTGCTCGCGGCTGGTCTCGTTGCCGGTCTGCTGCCAGTGCCGCAGGTAGACGACGGCGGTGCGGGCGATGTCGTCGGCGTTGTACGCACCCTGGCTCCAGTGCCCGGTCGCGGGGTCGAGCGACCCGCCGCCGACCCGGCCGTAGCTGCCGTCGGCCTTCTTGTCGGCGTAGGTCCACGGCGCCTGGGCGGTGGGCTGCGCGTCGATCTCGTAGGTGGTGTGCCCCTCCACAGCAGGCAGCGGCACGGTGTCAAGCAGGAACGTGAGGTGGGACAGGTTGGTCAGCGGTGCCGACGCCGCCAGGGCCGGGCTGCCGGCGGCGGCATCGGCCGCTCCACTGAATGCGCCGGGTGCGCCGGGTGGCGATGCCGCGGCGGTTATGGTGCCGGCTCCGAGCAGGAGCAGCGAGACCGCGGCGGTGAGGGCCACGGCTGTCAGAGATCGTGGACGGGGGGACGGTGAGCGAACAGCGTTGTACGTCATTTCTTCTCTCCTGGTTCAGCCTGAACCGGTTTGGTACAGCCAGCTAAACCGGTTAAGGCGCTCCAAGTCAAGGGGATCGACGCATTGCTCCCGTTCGGGCGGGAGGACCCCGCAACCATCGAGAGTCGCCGTTCACGCCGAGCATCGCCCGCGGAATGGGGACTCTCGGTGCAATCGGCGACCCTCGACGCGCGGGTGCAGGCTCGACTGCGCGCGGGTGCAGGCTCGACTGCGCGCGGGTGCAGGCTCGACTGCGCGCGATCGGCATTTACCGCGGTTCGCCAGGGCGACGGATGCCCGCGCAGCCGGTTCCCAGCGACCCAGCTTAACCTGAACGAATGACCGTCTCCCTGCAGCGCGATCTCGACAGTGCACGCGGCACTGCCCACCCGGCCCACCCGATCCGGCGCTTCCTGCGCCGGAGCCGCGCTTGGGTGGACCAGCATCCCCGCCTGCGGTGGCTCTACCGCGCCCTGGTCGGCCTGCTCGGTTCCACAGTCGCCGTGATCGGGCTCATCCTGGTGCCCCTGCCCGGGCCCGGCTGGCTGGTCGTCTTCCTCGGCATCGCGATTCTGGGCACGGAATTTCCCACCGCCCACCGCGTCGCGGTGGTCCTCAAGCGAATCCTGACTACGGTCTGGGCGTGGTGGCGTTCCCGCCGGGCGCGTGCGTCCGGAACGTCGACCGCTTCGGCTGGGTCCTGAGCTCGGTGCGCACCGAGCCGAGAATTCTGGTCACCGTCGCCAGATCTTCCGCACTGATCCGGTCGAACAGCATTTCCCGCACCAGCCGCACGTAACCGGGGATCCCCTCGGCCAGGCAGTCCCGGCCCGCCGGGGTGAGATGGGCCATCACTGACCGCTCGTCAGCGGCGGCCGGGCGGCGCTCGACCAGTCCGCGCTGCTCGAGCTGGCCGACCTGGTAGGTGAGGCCGCTGCGCGAAACCGTGAGCTCGTCGGCGATATCGGTCATGCGGCGCGCGGCATCCGCCCCTTCGCCGATGCGCGCCAGGATCTCGAACTGCGCCAGTGACAGGCCCACCGTGCCGCGCAATTCACGGTCGGCGGCGTACTGCACGGTGTTCGACGTCTCGAAGATCGCGGCCCACGCCTGCATCTCGGCGGGTGTGACCGCGGATTTGGGAATACTCATCAACCGTCCCTAGTTGTTTCGAATACGAAGCACTTCCTGGAGAGCTCACCCCAGTCTCCACCGCGACGCCCGAAAGAGGACACCATGAGCATGCCGACCACCACGAGCACCCCTGTCTACACTGCCTCCGCCACCTCTTGGGGCGGCCGCTCCGGCAAGGTCGTCACGAGCGACAACAAGCTCGAGTTGGACCTCTCCATCCCAGCCGAGATGGGTGGCGACAACGGCCCCGGAACCAACCCCGAGCAGCTCTTCGCCAGCGGCTGGGCCGCCTGCTTCCACAACGCCCTCAAGGGTGTCGCCCGCCAGCAGAAGCTCGATGTCGCCGACTCCGCCGTCACCCTGACCGTCAACCTCGTCGGCGGCATGGCCACCGGCTTCGACTTCGAGGTCACGATCGAGGCCCAGCTGCCCGGCGTCGACCCGGAGACCGCCCACGCTGCCCTCGAGGCAGCCCACCAGGTCTGCCCCTATTCGCGCGCCACCCGCGGGAACATCGCCGTCACCCTCGTCGTCACCGACAACGAGGAGTAACCGGTCGCCCCGGGCCGCGCTACGCGGCCCGGGGCGACCCGGCTCACGTGTTCGGGCGCACGACCAGCACCGGGCACTTCGCGTGCCGCACGCACTGCTCGCTCACGGAGCCCAGCAGCATTCCGCTGAGGCCGCCGCGGCCGCGGGACCCGACCACGAGCATCCGTGCGCCCCGGGACGCGTCGATCAGGGACTTCAGGGGGCTCGCATAGACGGCCCGGTATTCGACCTTCACGTCGGGGTGCTTGGCCACCTCGGCCATCACAGCCTCGCCGAGCTCCGTGCGCACCGCCTCGGCATAGTCCTCGATCGAGGAGACGTAGCCGAATTCCCAGTTGGCCGGGCGCGGAGCCGTGTCGATGGACCACGCACGCACCAGTACGACCGGCGCATGCAGTTGCTTGGCGAGGTCGAGCGCCACGGCCACGGCGTGATCGGCGTGACCCGATCCGTCGTGTCCGACGACGATGCTGTCGCTGGAAACGGGAGTCTGTTCTGGCTGTGTGTCAGGCATGCCCCCAAACTACTCCGGGGGCCCCGCGCCGGCCGGTCTGGGCCGTTGCGTGTCGGCCGCCGGCTCCCAGCACCTTCCCGCGCAGCCCCGGTAAAGTCTCCCCTATGACGGACCTGGGCACGCCGCGTCGCCGCATGATCGCACTGGCGATGATCGTCGCCCTGGCCCTGCTGGGCGGTGGACTGGCGCTGGCCGCGTCGGTGCAACCCACCGACGAGGCCACCGCACCGGCCCGCTTCGAACCCGGGGCGATCATCAGCGACTACAACTTCTACAACGCCGACTCCATGAACGAGAACGAGATCCAATCGTTCCTGGCGGACCGCTCCTGCATCCCCCGTGACGGCTCGCCGTGCCTGGCCGACTATGCGGAGAACACGATCTCCCAACCGCCGCATGGCGAGGGGCACTGCTCCGCGTACCCGGGGGGCCGCAACGAGTCGGCCGCCCGCATCATCGCGAAAGTGTCCGAGGCCTGCCTGATCAGCCCGAAGGTGCTGCTGGTGCTGCTGCAGAAGGAGCAGTCCCTGCTCACCCGGCCGAGCGCAGCCGGGTATCTGCGCGCCACCGGCTACGGCTGCCCCGACACGGCCGACTGCGACACTCAGTACTTCGGCTTCTTCAATCAGGTCTACCGCGCCGCCTGGCAGTTCCGGCAGTACACCCAGGAGCCCGAGCGGGCCTACAAGATCGGCACCGTGCGCGTGGCTTTCAATCCGGATGCGAGCTGCGGGGCAACAGGTGTGACCATCGAAAACCAGGCCACCGCGAACCTGTACAACTACACGCCGTACCAGCCCAACGAGGCAGCGCTGGATGGCCCGGCCTTCGACGGCGACGGATGCTCAACCCACGGCAACCTGAACTTCTGGCGGTTCTACAACCAGTGGTTCGGGGCGTCGGAGGCCGTGGGCTATCCCGCGGCGTTCAATTCGTGCCTGAACCTTGTCGGCGGCCAGCCCTGCCGCGAGCACGGGCTGCTGCCCACGCCCTGAGCGCCCCCGCGGTTCCAGGGTTTCTCCGCGCAGAGCGTAATCGGCCGGGGCGCCCCCGCCGCCGGATCTGGCCGACCGGCCGGATCCGACTCGTAGCCCGAGAGGCTCAGCCCCTGGTCAGGCGGCATTCCGCGCCGGAACTCCTGGGCGCAGGCCGACGGCAGTGCGCGGTGACACGCCCACCGGGAACCCGCGGGAATCCGTCGATTCCCAGACCGCACGGACCGCCCACCCACTCCCGGTACCTAAACTCCTCCGATGACTACGAACGGTCGATCGGGTTCTTACCGACCGGCCGCCGCAATCGAAAGGATCCACTTTGAACAAGCACACGATCTTCCCGGCAACCGCCCCCTCCCGCACCAAGCGCGTCGCCATCGGCGCCGCCTCGGTTCTGACCGCCGGGGCACTGCTCGGCGTCGGCGCCCAGGGAGCGACCGCCGCCCCACTCAGCTCCGTGAACACGACGAGCTCCAACTTCAGTGCCGGCGCGAGCGGGGACGCCGGCGCCACCTCGAACGGCGAATTCCTGGCGTCGCTGTCGGCCGAACTCCGCGCCGATCTGTCCCACGGGCAGAGCGGGAATGTGAAGGCCCAGAAGGTGGCCACCACCCTCTCCGAACACGCCGAGCTTTTCGACACCCTGCCCGCGAACCTGCAGGATGACCTGACCACGCTCACGGATGCCTCCGGTGCGGCCGACCGGGCCGCCGCCGTCGACACCGTGCGCACCACCGCGCTGGCCGGAGGGTACGGCGAGGAGATCACGAAGATCGCCGAGGCCGTGCGGGACAACCCGGAGCACCCGCTGGCTGCCGCCGTGCGGGCCGCCCTGAGCGCAGACTCGGGCACCGTGTCGGGCACCGCCGAATCCGGCACCGCCGACTCGGGCACCGTGTCGGGCACCGCCGAATCCGGCACCGCCGAATCGGGCACCGTGTCGGGCACCGCCGAATCCGGCACCGCCGACTCGGGCACCGCCGAATCGGGCACCGACCAGGAGCCGGCCACGGATGCCGCTCCGTCAGTGAAGGAGCTCGCACTCCAGCTCGCCGACATCCCGGCGCTCCTCGAGAAGCTGCCGGCCGACCTGCAGGCCGACCTGGCCGAGCTGAAGAGCACGCCTGCCGACGAGCAGGAAGCCGCCGCGCAGACGCTCGAAGCCGCCGCTCTCAACGGCGATTACGGCACCGTGGTCCAGAACATCGCTGAGCGGGTCCAGGCGCACGTTGCGGCCGAGACCGACGCCGGTGTTGAGGTGGGTTCCGGAGCCGACGCGGGTGCCGACGTAAGTGCCGAGGCGGACGTTCACGCCGGAAAGTAGCACCGCAGCACACAACGGATGGCCGGGAGCGCACCGCTTCCGGCCATCCGTCTGCCCGAATGCAGACTCACCCCCCTGCCTACCCCCGGCATGAGCTGCTGCCCGGCGCCGCCGCGCCCGGATCGGCCAGAGCCGCTGCCGAAAGGCCGGAGTCCGGCCGGACGTGCGATTTTCCCCACCGTGCGATTTTCCCCACCGTGCGATCTGCCCCACCGTGCGATCTGCCCGACCACGCGATCTGCCCGACCACGCGAGCTATCCCACCGCGCGATCTGCCCCATCTGGGGCCCCCGCGCCATACTGCCGCCATGGCCGAAAACAAGACGCAACCGACGTGCTGCGTCGACTCGTCCCGATCGGCTGGTCCCGAGGCGACGACCCGCTGCCGCCGGCACCCACCTCGTTGAGCCCCGAAACAGACAGTTCCGGCCCTGTTCGCCCGGCATAGCGGGCGATCAGGGTCGGAATTGTCGACGTCGCTGGTGCGGTCACATGACCGGGACTAGAAGTCCCAGTCGGCGTCTTCCGTGTTGACGGCCTTGCCGATGACGTAGGAGGAGCCCGACCCGGAGAAGAAGTCGTGGTTCTCGTCGGCGTTCGGCGAGAGCGCGGCCAGGATGGCCGGGTTCACGTCGGTGACGGTCTTCGGGAACATGGCCTCATAGCCGAGGTTCATCAGCGCCTTGTTGGCGTTGTAGTGCAGGAACTTCTTGACGTCCTCGGTCAGACCGTGCTCGTCGTAGAGGTCCTGGGTGTACTGGATCTCGTTCTCGTAGAGCTCGAACATGAGGTTGAAGGTGTAGTCCTTGATCTCATCGCGACGCGCCTGCGTGGAGGCCTCGAGCCCCTTCTGGAACTTGTAGCCGATGTAGTATCCGTGCACGGCTTCATCCCGGATGATCAGACGGATGAGGTCGGCCGTGTTGGTGAGGCGGGCGCGGCTCGAGAAGTACATCGGCAGGTAGAAGCCCGAGTAGAACAGGAACGACTCGAGCAGCACCGAGGCGACCTTGCGCTTGAGCGGGTCGTCGCCCTGGTAGTACTTCATGATGATCTCGGCTTTGCGCTGCAGGTTGACGTTCTCCGTCGACCAGCGGAACGCCTCGTCGATCTCCTTCGTCGACGCGAGGGTCGAGAAGATCGAGGAGTAGCTCTTGGCGTGCACGGACTCCATGAACGCGATGTTCGTGTAGACGGCCTCTTCGTGGGGCGTGATCGCATCCGGAATCAACGACACGGCACCCACGGTGCCCTGGATCGTGTCGAGCAGGGTCAGACCCGTGAACACGCGCAGGGTGAGCAGCTGCTCCGCCGGGGTGAGCGTGGCCCAGGACTGCACGTCGTTCGACAGCGGAACCTTCTCCGGCAGCCAGAAGTTGTTCGTGAGGCGGTTCCACACCTCGACGTCTTTTTCGTCTTCGATCTTGTTCCAGTTGATCGCGTCTACGTGGGAGACGAGCTTGAGCTTGTCAATCATTGGTTGTTCCTTAGTCGGCAGTTCACAGGCGATTCAGTAGTCGGGAGGCTCAGCACGAACTCGCTCAGAGGGCGCAGGAGACGCAACCCTCGACCTCGGTGCCCTCGAGGGCCATCTGACGCAGTCGGATGTAGTAGATGGTCTTGATGCCCTTTTTCCACGCGTAGATCTGGGCGCGGTTGATGTCGCGGGTCGTGGCGGTGTCCTTGAAGAACAGCGTCAGGGACAGGCCCTGGTCCACGTGCTGCGTGGCGGCGGCGTAGGTGTCGATGACCTTCTCGTAGCCGACTTCATAGGCATCCTGATAGAACTCGGTGTTGTCGTTCGTCATGAACGGCGCCGGGTAGTAGACGCGGCCGAGCTTGCCTTCCTTGCGGATCTCGATCTTCGACGCGATCGGGTGAATCGACGCGGTCGAGTTGTTGATGTAGGAGATCGACCCGGTCGGCGGCACGGCCTGCAGGTTCTGGTTGTAGATGCCGTGCTCCATGACGGATGCCTTGAGCTCGGCCCACTCGGCCTGCGTGGGGATATGCACGTCGGCCTGGTCGAACAGCTCGGCGCCGCGCGCGGTGGCCGGTTCCCAGACCTGGTCGGTGTACTTGTCGAAGAACGTGCCGGACGCGTAGGTGGAGTCCTCGAAGCCGACGAAGGCGTGTCCGCGCTCGACGGCCAGCTTGTTGGAGGCGCGGAGGGCGTGGAACAGCACCGTGTAGAAGTAGATGTTGGTGAAATCGATGCCCTCCGCGCTGCCGTAGTAGATGCGCTCACGGGCGAGGTAGCCGTGCAGGTTCATCTGGCCGAGGCCGATGGCGTGCGACTTGTCGTTGCCGTCTTCGATCGAGCGCACGGAGGAGATGTGGCTCTGCTCCGACACCGAGCTGAGGCCGCGGATGGCGGTCTCGACGGTCTTACCGAAGTCGGGCGAGTCCATGGCGAGGGCGATGTTCATCGACCCGAGGTTGCAGGAGATGTCCTTGCCGATCTGGTCGTAGGACAGGTCCTCGTTGTACGTGGTCGGGGTGTTGACCTGGAGGATCTCCGAGCAGAGGTTCGACATGTTGACGCGACCCTTGATCGGGTTCGCCGCGTTGACGGTGTCCTCGAACATAATGTACGGGTAGCCGGACTCGAACTGGATCTCGGCGAGCGTCTGGAAGAAGTCGCGGGCCTTCATCTTGGACTTCTTGATGCGCGGATCGTCGACCATCTCGTGGTACTTCTCACTCACGGAGATGTCGGCGAACGGAACACCGTAGACGCGCTCGACGTCGTAGGGCGAGAACAGGTACATGTCCTCGTCTTTCTTCGCCAGCTCGAACGTGATGTCGGGCACGACCACGCCGAGGGACAGCGTCTTAATGCGCACCTTCTCGTCGGCGTTCTCCCGCTTGGTGTCGAGGAAGCGCATGATGTCGGGGTGGTGCGCGTGCAGGTAGACCGCCCCGGCACCCTGGCGGGCGCCGAGCTGGTTGGCGTAGCTGAAGGAGTCTTCGAGCAGCTTCATCACAGGGATGATGCCGCTGGACTGGTTCTCGATCTGCTTGATCGGTGCGCCGGACTCACGGATGTTGCTGAGCAGCAACGCCACGCCGCCGCCACGCTTCGACAGCTGCAGCGACGAGTTGATGCCGCGCGCGATCGACTCCATGTTGTCTTCGATGCGGAGCAGGAAGCACGAGACGAGCTCGCCGCGCTGCGCCTTGCCGGAGTTCAGGAAGGTGGGGGTGGCCGGCTGGAAGCGACCGGCGATGATCTCCTCGACGAGGGAGATCGCAAGCTGCTCGTCGCCTTGGGCAAGGCCCAGAGCGGTCATCACGACGCGGTCTTCGAAACGCTCCAGGTAACGCTTGCCGTCGAACGTCTTCAGCGTGTAGGAGGTGTAGTACTTGAACGCACCGAGGAAGGTCTGGAAGCGGAACTTCTTCGAGTACGCCAGCTTGTTGAGGTCTGTGATGAACTCGAACGAGTACTGGTCGAGCACGGCCTGCTCGTAGTATTCCTTCTCCACCAGGTAGTCGAGACGTTCACGCAGCGTGTGGAAGAACACCGTGTTCTGGTTCACGTGCTGCAGGAAAAACTCCCGCGCAGCCTCGCGGTCCTTGTCGAACTGGATCTCCCCGTCCGGGCCGTACAGATTGAGCATGGCATTGAGGGAGTGGTAATCCATCGCCAGGCCGGCTGCCGGGTGAGCCATCGTCTTCACGGCTGTTGCTTCCAAAATGATTCCAATCCGTCGTGGACGATGCGCACATCATCCGGAGTTCCAAATACTTCAAAGCGAAACATGTGGGGCACCTTGCACTTCTGGGCGATGATGTCCCCGGCGAGGCAGTAGCCCGTGCCGAAATTCGTGTTGCCGGCGCCGATCACACCGCGGATGAGCGAGCGGTTCCGCTCGTCGTTCAGGAATTTGACGACCTGCTTGGGCACCGCTCCCTTACTGTCGCCGCCGCCATACGTCGGCACGACCAGCACATAGGGCTCGCTGACCTGGAGCGGCTCATCGCGCGGGTAGATCGGGATGCGAGCAGCCGGACGGCCCAGCTTCTCAATGAAGCGGTGCGTGTTGCCCGAAGTGCTGGAGAAGTAAACGATATCGGTCATGGAACACCCCCTGATGTTGAGAAATCAGCACGCCGAACGACGCTTCCTGCAGAACTTGGGCGACGCCGCCCCCGGCGCCGCGGGGCTACGCGAGGCGCTGCGCGAGTTCGTTGATCTTGTCGGGACGGAAGCCCGACCAGTGGTCCTCGTCGGTGATGACGACGGGTGCCTGCAGGTACCCCAGGGCCTTGACGGCTTCCAGGGCGTTTTCATCGACCGAGAGGTCGAGGATTTCGTACTCGATGCCCTTGTTGTCCAAGGCGCGGTAAGTCGCAGTGCACTGCACGCAGGAGGGCTTGGTATATACCGTGATTGCCATGGCGGGGCCTTTCTCGTCGTTCAGGAATCAGTATTCAAAATCGGTTCAAACATCAGTGCTCAAAATCGGTTTCATGTGAAATCTGAAGTTCAAGACGTGCTGTGTGTTGAACTTCAATACTACATCTAGTGATACTCAAAGGGAACGGCCACTACATGCAGTAGTTACAAGTATGTAGTTATCCACCGACATTCCACCGGTTGTGCACAGCCTCCCGGATGCGAGTCGAGCCGAATCACGCGGGATTCGTCCGAGTTATCCACAGGCGGTTCCGAGGCAGAACTCGCACCTGTGGAAACCCTGTCGGCGTGTCGGACCGCCTGCGGCACGTTGCTCGCTGCACGTGCCACGGCAGCGGCCGGGCACGCGAAAGGGCCGGCCCCGTGAGGAGCCGACCCATTCGTCGAGATGCTGTGATGCAGGGGTACTGCCGGGTTGTTACTCGGTCAGCGGGGCGAGGGTCGGGTCGTTCGCGTACGCCTCGGCCGCGTTTTCCTTGGTCACGATGACCGGGGGAAGCAGGTAGGCCGGGACGACGATCTTGCCGTTGTCGTAGGACTCGGTGTCATTGACCTCGGGGGTGTCGCCCTTCTGGAGAGCGTTGACCATGGCGATGGCCTGGTCGACGAGCACGCGGGTGTCCTTGTTGATGGTGGAGTACTGCTCGCCGGCCATGATCGACTTGACCGACTCGACTTCGGAGTCCTGACCGGTGACGATCGGGATGTCCTTACCGGCTGCCTTCACCGAGGTGATGATCGCGCGGGCGAGGGTGTCGTTCGGGGAGAGAACGCCGTGGAGGGGAATGTCGCTGTACGTGCTGGTGAGCAGCGCGTCCATGCGGCTCTGAGCATTCTCAGCCTTCCAGCCGGCGGTGGCCGTCTGCTTGATGTCGGTCTGGCCCGAGGCGACGACGAGGGTTCCGTCGTCGATCTTCGGCTGCAGCACGCTCATCGCGCCGCCGAAGAAGACCGGGGCGTTCGCGTCGTCCGAGGAACCGGAGAACAACTCGATGTTGTACGGGGCTTCGCCCCTCGAGGCCAGTCCGTCCAGGAGCGCCTGGCCCTGGAGTTCACCGACCTTGAAGTTGTCGTAGGCCACGTAGTAGTCCACGGCTTCGGTGTTCAGGATGAGGCGGTCGTAGGCGATGACGATGGCGCCGGCGTCGCGGGCCGACTGCACCTGGGTGGCCAGCTGGCCACCGTCGGCAGCACCGATGATGATGACCTTGGCGCCGTTGGTGACCATGGCCGAGATCTGGTCCTGCTGATCCTTGACCGTGGTCGAGGCACCGGCGTACTGCACGTCGCCCTTGTAGCCGGCCTCCTCGAGGCCGTCTTCGAAGAGCCCGCCGGCGAGGACCCAGTTCTCAGAGGTCTTCGAGGGGAGTGCGACGCCGATGACCGAGTCCTGAGCGAAGCCGGCAGCAGCGCCGTCTTCTCCAGCGGTGTCCGTGCGGGTGGAGCATCCTGAGAGTGCCATCAAGGCCACTGCGGCGATCGCAGTTGTCGCGAGAATCTTTCGCATTGTGGGTTACTTTCTGTTCGTTGTGGTTTGGTGAAGGGGAAAATCTGGGCTAGTTGGGCCGCGTGGCCTGGGGCCGCGCGCTTTCCGGGGTGCCCGTGTCGGGAACGACCAGGGGCGGCTCCGCCGGAAATTCGGCGGTCTTCTTCTTGCGGGTCAGGAGGCCGATGATCGACGGACGACCCTGGCTCTTGTTCCACACGTCGACGCCCACGGCCACCAGGAGCACCATGCCCTTGATGATCTGAACCCAGTCGGAGCCGACGCCCAGCAGCTGCAGGCCGTTGTTGAGCACCGCCATGACCAGACCACCGATGATGGAACCGACGACGGTTCCGATTCCGCCGGACACGGCCGCACCACCGATGAAGACGGCGGCGATCGCGTCGAGCTCCCAGCTGAGGCCGTCCTGTGGGCCGGAGGCCACCGAGCGGGCGACGAAGATCATCCCGGCCAGAGCGGAGAGGATCGACATGTTCATCATGACGAGGAAGTTCACCCGGCGGGACTTGACCCCGGAGAGTTCGGCGGCGAGCTTATTGCCGCCGACAGCGTAGACGTGACGGCCGAAGATCGTGTTGCGGGTGACGAATGCGTAGAAGAGCACGAGCACGCCGAGGATGATTCCGGAGACCGGGAAGCTCGTGCCGACGCGGCCTCCAGCGAACAGGATGGAGGCGTAGACGATGACCGCGCAGAGGAGGACGACCTTGACGATGCTCACCCAGAGCGGGGCGGGCGTCGAACCCATGATCGACTGCACTCGGCGGGCCCGCCACTCGGAGTAGATGACTGCGAGCACGATGATGAGCCCAAGCAGCAGGGTCAAGTTGTTATAGCCGGTGTTCGGGCCGACCTCGGGCAGGTACCCGGAGCCGATGATCGTGAAACCGTCGGGAACGGGGACCGTGTTGGCGTTACCGATGACCTGGTTGCCACCGCGGAAGATGAGCATGCCGGCCAGGGTGACGATAAAGGCGGGAACCCCGACGTAGGCAACCCACGCACCTTGCCAGGCTCCGATCAGCGCTCCGACGAACAGGCCCAGCAGGATCGCCAGCGGCCACGGGAAGTTCCAGTCCCGCATCGCGGTGGCGACCACGATGCCGACAAAGGCGGCAACCGAACCGACCGAGAGGTCGATGTGGCCGGCGATGATGACCATGACCATGCCGATGGCGAGAATGAGGATATAGGAGTACTGGCTGACCAGGTTGATCAGGTTGCCGGACGACAGAGTGAGGCCGTCGGTCAGGTACTGAAAGAGCAGGATGATGGCGATCAGGCTGAAGAGGATGCCGAATTGCCGCAGGTTCGAACTGCCGCTGCCGAAGATCTTCTTCAGATCACCGAGACCGCCTGTGCGGGTACCCGTGTCTTCACTCATATGCTCTGAACCTTCTTCCGTGCGGAGGTCATACTTTTCATCAGGGTTTCGGGGTCGGCGGAAGCCGCCGGGATGCAGTCGGTGATCGCGCCCTCGAAAACCGTGTAGATCCGGTCCGCGAGGCCGAGCAGCTCCGGAAGCTCAGAGGAGATCAGGATGACTCCTTTGCCCTGCTTGGCGAGCTGCTGGATGATGCCGTAAATCTCGTACTTCGCGCCGACGTCGATGCCGCGGGTCGGCTCGTCCAGGATCAGAAGGTCAGGATCGGTGAACATCCACTTGGCCAGAACGACCTTCTGCTGGTTGCCGCCGGAGAGCTTGGAGACACCCGCGTTGACGCTGGGAGTCTTGATCCGCAGGCTCTTGCGGTATTCCTCGGCGATTCCGAATTCCTTGGAGTCGTTCACGACCGGTCCGGCCGAGATCTTCGAGAGCTTGGCCGATACGACGGAGCGCTTGATGTCGTCGAGCAGGTTCAGGCCGAGAGCTTTGCGGTCCTCGCTGACGTAGGCGAGGCCGTGGTCGATCGCGTCGGCAACGCTCTTCAGGACGATTTCTTTGCCGTCCTTGTAGAGGCTGCCCGAGATGAAGTTTCCGTAGGAGCGCCCGAAGATGCTCATTGCCAGTTCAGTGCGCCCGGCGCCCATCAGGCCGGCGATGCCGACGATTTCGCCCCTGCGCACGTTCAGGTTGGAACCCTTCACGACCATCCGCTCGGCGACCTGCGGGTGCTGCACGGTCCAGTCGCGCACCTCGAAGAAGACCTCGCCGATGTGCGGGGTGCGATCAGGGAAGCGGCTCTCCAGGCTGCGCCCGACCATGCCGCGGATGATGCGGTCTTCATTGACCCCGTCGGCCACGACATCCAGCGTTTCGATCGTCTTGCCGTCGCGGATGATCGTGATCGAGTCCGCAACCTGTTCGATCTCGTTGAGCTTGTGCGAGATCATGATCGAGCTGATGCCCTTGCCCTTGAGCCCGCGGATCAGATCCAGCAGGTGCATCGAGTCCGACTCGTTCAGGGCCGCGGTCGGCTCGTCGAGGATCAGCACCTTGACCGATTTGTTCAGGGCCTTGGCGATCTCGACCAGCTGCTGCTTGCCGACACCGATGTTCTTGATCAGGGTGTCGGGATCATCCCGCAGACCGACCCGGGCCAGCAGCTCGAGCGCCGTCTTCTTGGCGGTGATCCAGTCGATCGCGCCCCACTTGGTCGGCTCGTTGCCGAGGAAGATGTTCTCGGTGATGGAGAGTTCCGGGATCAGCGCCAGCTCCTGGTGGATGATGACGATGCCCGCTTCTTCGCTCGAGCGGATGTCCTTGAAGTGCACATTCTCGCCCTGGTAGATGATGTCGCCGGTGAACGTACCGGACGGGTAGACCCCGGAGAGGACTTTCATCAGGGTGGACTTGCCCGCTCCGTTCTCGCCGCAGATCGCGTGGATCTCGCCGCGATTCACCGTGATGGAGACATCCGACAGGGCCTTGACCCCGGGGAACTCCTTGGTGATCGATCGCATCTCAAGGATTACGTGGTCAGTGGACATCGTTGGACTCCTCACGCCTGGGACCGCCGCGGGTATCCCATGCCGATGACGGGATGGACGCGCGAAGGCTGATCCCGCCCCCGCTCAGTAGGGCGGCAGTGGAACTGCCGGGCAGGTGGAAAAGTGTGCTCACAAGCTTGACCTCAATGTCATGCGTTTGGAAAGATATGGCAAGAATCAGGTCCATGTGACCGATCACATTGTCACTATAGACCTGGTGGCGGTCCCGGTGTCAAGTCTCCTTTTGTCACGCTTGCGTAACAGGGTGTTGAGCCCCTGAGCGGGTCGGAGGGCGGGACATTCCGCCGACCCCGACCGGCGTACGGGCGGTCTCGGCAGTGCGGCATACCTGATCTGAAAGTCTGTGCGGAAGCGGTGTCCGACTCACGAACGCGCTCATCGTACTCCGGGAGGAGCCACGGATGCGAGCGCGGGATCCGACGGGCGATCGATGCGGTCGCGAGCAGGCGTGCGCCCTAGAACGCCGGCGGCGCGGTGGACCCGCGCACGATGAGTTCGGGGACGATCGGGTCGCTTCGCTCAATCGGCACACCACCGTTGAGGTTGCTGAGAAGGAGCGCGATGCACCGCCGCCCGAGTTCGGCGAAGTCCTGCCGCACCGTAGTGAGCGGGGGCCAGAAGTGTGCCGCCTCGGGAATATCGTCGTAGCCGACGATGCTCATATCGCGCGGGAGGTCGAGGCCCTCTTCCCGGCAGGCGTGCATGAACCCGAGGGCCATCTGATCGTTAGACGCGAAAATCGCGGTGAAATCCCGCCTCCGCAGCAGTTCCCGCCCGGCGCGATACCCGAAGTCGGCGGTCCAATCGCCCAGGATCGGAGCCATGGTCGGCACGTCCATCTCCCACATCTCGTCGAGGAAGCCGCGCATTCGGGCCTCGGCTTCGATCCAATCCTGGGGTCCGGCGAGGTGGTAAATGCTCCGATGGCCGAGGTCGATCAGGTGCCGGGTGGCCTGCCTGGCCCCGGTCATCTGGTCGACGGACAGGGAATTGTCGAGGCGGCCGGTGGACTGCAGGGTGACGAACGGCACATCGATCGACAGCTGTTCGAGGGCGTCGAAGACCCGCACCTGAGGCGCGATCACGACGATCCCCTCCACGGACTGGTTCATCAGGTGCTCCAGTGCCGCCTCGATCGACTCGGTATCTACGGTCGTGAGATTCGCGGTGTTGACGTAGTAGCCGGCTTCCTGGGCCGCGTCCTGGATGGCGGCGATGCTGCTGGCCGGTCCATAGGCGCTTTCCGCCGAGAGCAGGCCGATGGTGCGCGAACGCCCTCGCGAGAGCGCACGAGCTGCCCGATTTGGCCGGTACTGCAGGTCTTCCATGACCTGCAGGACCTTCGCCTTGGTGGATTCGCGGATGCTCGGGTGGTCGTTGAGCACGCGCGAAACAGTCTGATGCGAAACGCCCGCCAGGCGCGCCACATCACGGATGCTCGGAGCACGCCCCTTGGGCAGATCGATAGTCACAGAGAGACCTCGTCGGCATGTGCACGGTCACAATTGTGAGCGCAGAACCAGTATGCACTCCGGTGAGGCCGCTGCGGCGCACCACCATCCGGTCCCTTGACCGAAGGAAAGCCGGATCCACGCACCAGTCCATCGATGAATGCCGCTACAGGCATGATGAAAGTCAATCGATTCACGCGACGGCATACGTTGCCCGCCGCGCCAATCTCCCACGGCGCCGATCTCCCCCCGCACCGATCTCCCCCGCGCCGATCTCCCCCCGCACCGATCTCCCCCGCACCGATCTCCCCCGCGCCGATCTCCCCCGCGTCCCCGGCCGCACCGGCCGCCTGACGTCGTGCCAGCAGCGCCCCGCGTCGAACCAATTCGACGGAGATTTTGCCGTGTAAGCGCTCTCTCAGCCGAATCGGGGCCGATATCGGCAAAATCTCCGTCGAATTCGTTCAGACGGGACGTGCCGCCCGGGGCCTCCGGGGGTGCCCGGGGCCTCCGGGGGTGCCCGGGGACTCCGTGCCGCCCGGGGCCTCCGTGCCGCCCGGGGCCCGACCGCCGATGGGAGCTAGTGAGCCGCGAGCGCCCGGTCGATGTCGTCGATCAGGTCGGCGACGTCTTCGATGCCCACGGAGAGGCGGATGATGTTGTCCGGCACCTCGAGTTCGGTGCCGCGCACCGACGCGTGAGTCATCTCGGAGGGGTAGTTGACCAGGGATTCCACGCCGCCGAGCGATTCGGCCAGCTGGAACAGGTGGGTCGATTCGGCGAAGGATCGCGCCGCAGCGGCGCCGCCGATGAAGGAGATCGAGAGCATGCCGCCGAAGCCGCTCATCTGCTTTTTCGCCAGCTCGTGTCCCGGGTGGGAGGGCAGGCCCGGGTAGTAGACCCGGTCGATCGCCGGGTGGCCCTGCAGGTGCTCGGCGATGGCCTGGGCGTTGCTGCAGTGACGGTCCATCCGCACCGAGAGGGTCTTGATGCCGCGCACGGTGAGCCAGGCATCCATCGGGGCCGAGACCGGGCCCGCAGCGAACTGCAGGAACTGGGCCTTCTCGGCGAGCTCATCGTCGTTGATGATCAGGGCGCCGCCGAGCACGTCGGAATGGCCGCCGAGGTACTTGGTGGTCGAGTGCACGACGACGTCGGCGCCGAAGTCCAGTGGATGCTGCAGCGCGGGCGACGCAAACGTGTTGTCGACGATGACGGTCACG
The DNA here is from genome assembly GCF_004564305.1 of Cryobacterium sp. TMT3-29-2. NCBI lineage: Bacteria > Bacillati > Actinomycetota > Actinomycetes > Micrococcales > Microbacteriaceae > Cryobacterium > Cryobacterium sp. TMT3-29-2. The sequence continues at coordinate 35,934 of NZ_SOGK01000135.1, read as the reverse complement.
CCGTAGCGGTGGCCGATCTCGGCCAGCGCGGCGATGTCGCTGACCTTCATCAGCGGGTTGCTGGGCGTCTCCACCCAGAGGATTTTCGTCCCGCCGGGGATGATGGCCTCTTCGACGGCCGCGAGGTCGCTCATCTCCACGGTCGAATTGCGGATGCCCCAGGCACCGTGCACCCGGTTGATCAGGCGGTGGGTGCCGCCGTAGACGTCGTTGCCGAGCACGACGTGGTCGCCCGGCGCGAGCAGCGCGCGCAGGATGGTGTCTTCGGCGGCGAGCCCGCTGGCGAAGGAGAGGCCGTGCTTGCCGCCCTCGAGCGCGGCCAGCAGGGTCTCCAGCACGGTGCGGGTCGGGTTGCCGCCGCGGCTGTACTCATAGCCGCCGCGCAAGTGGCCGATACTCTCCGCCACATACGTCGACGTCTGGTAGATGGGCGGGATCACGGCACCGGTCGTCGGGTCGAATTCCTGCCCGGCGTGGATGGCGATGGTGTCGAATTGGGGTGTGCGAGCCATTGATTCGTCCTTAGTCATGCTTTTCATTCGCTCAGATAGGCGAGCAGGTCGTGCCGGGTGATGACGCCCAGGGGTTTGCCACCGTCGGTGACGAGCAGCGCATCGTGACCGGCGAAGGCGGAGCGGGCGGTCGCGACGGGTTCGTTCGCCCCGATCAAGGGGAGCGACTCGCCGACGAATTCGCCCACCCGATCGCCCAGTTGTGCCTCGCCGGAGAAGACGAGCTCCATCAGCCGGCGCTCGTCGATCGCGCCGACGACCTCACCCATCACGACGGGCGGCTTGGCGGTGAGGACCAGCACCTGGGACACGCCGGCCTCGGTCATGACGCCGATGGCGTCGCGCACGGTGGCGCTGGGGTTCACGTAGACGAACGGCGGCAGGGTGCCGGTCTTCGATGCGAGCAGATCGTGGACCGTGTGCCCGGCCGGCGCATTCGTGAAACCGTAGCTGCGCATCCAGCCGTCGTTGAAGATCTTGCCCAGGTAGCCGCGGCCGCCGTCGGGAAGCAGCACGACGATCGTGTCGTCGGGGCCGAGGGTTTCCGCCGCGCGCAGTGCTGCGACGACAGCCATCCCGCTCGAGCCGCCGACCAGGATTCCCTCTTCGAGCGCGAGCCGGCGGGTCATCGCGAAGGAATCGGCGTCGGACACGGCGATCACCTCGTGCACGACGGCCGGGTCGTAGGCACCCGGCCAGAAGTCCTCGCCGACGCCCTCGACCAGGTAGGGCCGCCCGGTGCCGCCGGAGTACACCGAGCCCTCCGGGTCGGCGCCGATGATGCGCACGGCGTCGCCGGAGACCTCGCGCAGGTACCGGCCGGTGCCGGTGATGGTTCCGCCGGTGCCGACGCCCGCGACGAAGTGGGTGATCGTGCCGTCCGTGTCGCGCCAGATCTCGGGGCCGGTCGTCTCGTAGTGGCTGAGCGGCCCGTTCGGGTTGAAGTACTGGTTGGGCTTGAATGCCCCCGGGATCTCCCGGGCCAGCCGGTCGGAGACGCTGTAGTACGAGTCGGGGTGGTCGGGGGCGACGGATGTCGGGGTCACCACGATCTCCGCGCCGTAGGCCGTGAGCACGTTGCGCTTGTCCTCGCCCACCTTGTCCGGCAGCACGAAGACGCACTTGTAGCCGCGTTGCTGGGCGACGAGAGCCAGGCCGACGCCCGTGTTGCCCGAGGTCGGCTCCACGATGGTGCCGCCGGGGAGAAGCAGCCCGTCGCGCTCTGCGGCATCGATGATGCGCACCGCGATGCGGTCCTTGGCGGAGCCGCCCGGGTTCAGGTACTCCAGCTTGACCAGCACGGTGGCGCTCACCCCCACCGTCACCTTGTGCAGCTTCACCAGGGGTGTGTCACCGATGAGGTCGAGAACGGTGTCGGCAATTTTCATCGAGGGTCCTTCATCGAGGGTTCTTCGTCAGGGATTCGAGCCTCGTCAACTCTATCGGCGCGGTCGGGGTGGTGGGCGTGGGCGACGGCGACGTGGGCGACGGCGACACGGATGCCGGCGACGTGACCTGCTCCGTGTACAGCCGCGCGTAGATGCCGTCGGCGGCAAGCAGTTCGGTGTGGGTGCCGCTCTCCACGATCCGGCCGGCGTCGACGACGAAGATGACGTCGGCGGACACGATGGTCGACAGCCGGTGTGCGATGGCGATGGTCGTGCGGCCGCGGGAGGCGGTGTCCAGGGCGGCCTGCACGACTCGCTCGGAAATGGCGTCGAGGGCGCTGGTCGCCTCGTCGAGGATCAGCACCTCGGGGTCCTTGAGCAGCACCCGCGCGATGGCGATGCGCTGCTTCTCACCGCCGGAGAGCCGGTAGCCGCGCTCCCCCACCAGGGTGTCGTAGCCATCCGGGAAGGAGGCGATGGTGTCGTGGATGCTCGCCGACCGGGCGGCGGCCTCCAGCTCGGCATCCGTCGCCTCTGGTTTCGCGTAGCGGAGGTTCTCGGCGATGGTCGCGTGGAAGAGGTAGGTCTCCTGGCTCACAATGCCGATCTGGGAGACCAGGGAACGCTGCGCGAGGCCGCGCACGTCGACGCCGGAGAAGAGCACCCGTCCGGCCGACGCCTCGTAGAAGCGCGGGATGAGATAGGACACGGTGGTCTTGCCTGCGCCGGACGGTCCGACGAAGGCCGCGAACTGGCCGGGCTGGATCGTGAAGGAGACCTGGTCCAGGGTGGGACGCGAGTCCGCGCCCGCATCCGGATAGGCGAAGGTGACCCCGTCGAAGGCGACCCGGCCGACGGCATCCCCGCTGGCGGGGACAGGCACAGCGTCGGGGGCGTCGCGGATGGCCGGCCGGAGGTCGAGGTACTGGAAGATTCGCGCGAACAGGGCGGTCGAGGTCTGCAGGTCGAGGGCGACGCGCATCAGGCCGAGGAGCGGGAACAGCAGCCTTGATTGCACGGTGGTGAAGGCCACGATCGTTCCGGCCGTGATGGCGGTCGTTCCGCTGCCCATCAGCAGGCCGGCCACTAGGTAGACGATGGCCGGGATGCTGGACAGGAAGATGCTCACCATGGCGAAGAACCACTGGCCGCTCATCTGCTGGCTGATCTGCAGCTTCACCTGGTTGGCGTTCTCGTCCGCGTAGCGGCCGATCTCGGTCTGCTGCCGGGTGAAGCTCTTCGAGAGGAGGATGCCGGACACGCTCAGCGTCTCCTGCGTGATCGCCGTCATGTCCGAGAGCGACTCCTGCGTCTTGGACGCGATGCGGGCCCGCACCTGGCCGACCCGGCGCTGGGCGAAGACGAGCAGGGGCATCAGGATGATGGCGACGATCGCCAGCTGCCAGCTCAGCAGCAGCATGGCCACGAGCGCCGCGATCACGGTCACGGCGTTGCCCAGCAGGCTGGAGACGGTGTTGGTGAGCACGCTCGCAACGCCGCCGACATCGTTCTGCAGCCGGGACTGGATGACACCCGTCTTCGTGCGGGTGAAGAAGCTTAGCTCCATCGCCTGCAGGTGGGTGAACAGGCGAACGCGCAGCGCCCCCATCACCGAATTACCGACGGTGGCGGTGAGCCAGGTCTGCCAGACTCCGAGCAGCTGCGACCCCAGGTAGATGGCGATCATCACGCCCACGAGCACGGCGAGGCGCTGCACGTTCGGGGTGCCGCCGGGCGGGAAGAGTCCCTCGTCGAAGGCGCGCTGCACGAGGAGGGGCGGCACGACGGAGAGTGCCGCGCTGATGAGCACGAGCACCACGGTGACGGTGAGCGCCGCGCGGTGAGGTGCGAACAGGCCGGCGATCCGGCGGAGCAGATTCGGGATGTGCGGGGCCTCGGCGTTCTCGGCCCGCTGGGCCACGACATCCGCGCCGCTGACCCGCCCCCGTCGACCGCCGCCGCCACCGTGCATTCCACTCATGAATTCACTCTAAGCTGCCGCGCTGAGACACCAATGTGCCCGTTCCGGACAACTGTTGCCGGCGGAACGGGCACAGTTGTCCGGAACGGGAACACTTCACCGACCGAGGCGGAAACGAGTGGCTAGCCCTTGGTCGAACCGGCGAGGAGGCCGCGCACGAAGTAGCGCTGCAGGGAGAAGAACACGAGCAGCGGAACCAGGATCGAGATGAACGCACCGGCGGTGAGCAGGTGCCAGTCCTGGCCTCGGGTACCGGTGATCTCGGCCAGCAGCTTGGTCATCGGAGCCACCGCGCCGTCCGCGAAGATCAGCGCCACGAGCAGGTCGTTCCAGACCCAGAGGAACTGGAAGATGGCGAAGGATGCGATTGCCGGCATGGTCAGCGGCAGCACGATTCGGAAGAAGATCTGACCGTGCCCGGCGCCGTCGACCCGTGCCGCCTCGATGACGTCGGCAGGGATCTCCGACACGAAGTTGTGCAGCAGGTAAATGGCCAGCGGCAGGGCGAACATCGTGTGCGCGATCCACACCTGCGAGTAGCCGCCGGCGTCGCTGATCGCGGAGACCACCGGGACGCCGAAGACCTCACCCTGCGAGAAGAACTGCAGTAGCGGCACGAGGGCCATCTGCAGCGGAACGATCTGCAGCGCGAAAACCGCGATGAACAGAACGTTCTTGCCGCGGAAGTCGATCCAGGCGAACGCGTAGGCCGCGAGGCTGGCGATGATCAGCGGCAGCAGCGTGGCCGGCAGGGTGATCGCGATCGAGTTGATGAACGCACCGGCCAGGTTCAGCTGGCTGTTGCCGGCCTGGAGCACATCACTGTAGTTATCGAGGGTGAGACCCCAGTTCGAGAAAAGCGTCCACCAGCCGGTGGTGCGCACCTCCTGGGCCGGGCGGAACGAGGAGACGAAGAGGCCGAACGTCGGGACCGTCCAGAGCACGGCGATCACGAGCGCCGCAATCGTGGCACCGCGGCTGGTCAGCCGTTTCTTGGTGCGCTTGGCCGCGGCGAACTCCTGGCGGCGCTCGCCCCGCCGGAGCTGCGTCTGGGTCTTCTTGTCGACGGGGAGTTCAACCGGAAGAATCGCACTCATCGGATTTCCCTCTGCTTCTGAATCTGGCGGGCGTTGTAGACAACGATCGGGAGCACGAGCAGGAACAGGATCACGGCGAAGGCGGCGGACCGGCCCTGCTCGAAGTTCTTGAACTGCGTGTACATCTCATTCGCGATGACGCTGGTGTCGTTGGCTCCTGCGGTCATGGTCCGGACGATGTCGAAGACCTTGAGGGAGGCGATGGAGATCGTCGTCAGCACGACGACGAGGGCGCTGCGGATGCCGGGGACCGTGACGTTGGTGAACTTCTGCCACGCGTTGGTGCCGTCGAGTTCGGCGGCCTCCATCTGCTCGGCCGGCACGCCCTTGATGGCCGCGGAGAGCACGACCATGGCGAATCCGGTCTGCACCCAGATCAGCACGACGATCAGGAAGACTGTGTTCCAGGGTGCGTTCGCGAGGAAGTCGACGGGCTGGCCGCCGAACCACACCACGACCTGGTTGAGCAGGCCGATCTGGTTCTGGTCGGCCGGACGGGCCGTGTAGACGAAGCGCCAGATGATGGACGCCCCGACGAAGGAGATGGCCATGGGCATGAAGACCATGATCTTGAAGTACTTCTCACCGCGGCTCTTGTCGATGAAGACCGCGTAGGCGAGTCCGGCGATGGTGGACACGAGCGGGGTGATGAGCACCCAGACGATCGTGTTGAGCACCGTGCGGATGGCCTCCGGCTGGGTGAACACCCAGACGAAGTTGTCGAAGCCGATGAAATCGGTTCCCCGCGAGTTCATGAACGCCTGCACCGTGGTCTGGATGGTCGGGATGATGAGTCCGACGATGAGGAGCAGGATGGCCGGCGCGAGGAAGCCGAAGAGCTGGAATAGGTAACCGGCGCCGGAGCGCGAGCGGTAGTCGACGATGAAGAAGACTCCGCCGAGGACGGCGGCCGCGGCGATGGCCCACCAGTACGATCCCGCGGCGAGCAGGATGAGCAGCGGTGCGGCGACGCAGACAGCGAGACGGATGACGGTGTATACGGCACCCTTGCGCGGGGCTATCTCGACGAAGAACAGGATCGCGGCCACCAGGGCGACGAACGCGAGGATGATGATGGGGACTTGGACCAGGGGCGGCAAGTCAGCCAGCCAGGCAAGGAATGCCGACATATGAAACCTCTCGAGTACGACTGCGGACTCACAGTTTGCTGGTGGGGCGGAAAACTACCGCCACGGTACACCAGCAGGGGGGTGCGGGTCGCCCCTTGTCTCGGGGGACGACCCGCACGGTTGTGGTTCTGTTAGATGAGTTGGTTCACACTCGAACTAGCTGGAGGGCCAGCCGGCTTCGATGCTGGTGAGCACCTCGTCGGTCGGGGCTCCATTGATCCAGTTGACCATTCCCTTCCAGAAGGTGCCGGCGCCAACGGAGCCGGGCATCAGGTCGGAGGCGTCAAAGCGGAAGGTGGTCTCCGGGTCCTGGAGGATCTTGATGGCTTCCTGCAGGATGGGGCTCTTCGCGTTGGCCGGGTCGAGACCCGAGTTGGCGCTGATCACTCCACCGAGGCTGACGCGGCTGTTGGCCCAGTCGTCGCTGGAGAGGTATGTCTGAACGGCCTGGGTGTCGGCGTCATCGGCGAATGCGGCGACGATCTCGCCACCACCGGTCACGGCCTGGCTGCCGGCTTCTTCGGCCGGGGTGATGAAGGCCCAAACGTCACCGTCGGGACCGACCTCTCCACCGGCATCCGTGATGAAGCCGTCGAAGAAGGATGCCTGGTGGTGCAGCGCGCATGTTCCGTCGGCGAGCGGCGTAGCCACGTCACCGAACGGGGTGCTGTTGATCGAGCGGACATCACCGAACGTCGCGTTGACGCTGGCCGGGTTCAGCAGGATCTCTCCGACGGAGTCGAAGGCGGACTTGATCGCGGGGTCCGTGAACGGGATCTCGTTGGCCACCCACTTGTCGTAGGTCTCCGCGCCGGCCTGACGCAGGACGAGGTCTTCGACCCAGTCCGTGCCCGGCCAGCCGGTTGCGTCGCCCGAGCCGAATCCGGCGCACCACGGGGCGCTGCCGGACTTCTCCTGGATGGTCTGGGTCAGGGTGAGGAGTTCGTCCCAGGTCTCGGGAACTTCAACGCCCCACTCGGTGAACTTGGCCGGGGAGTACCAGATGAAGCCCTTGACGCTCGCCATCAGCGGCGCACCGTAGAACGTGTCGCCGACGGTGCCGTAGGCCTTCCAGTCCTTGGACCAGAACTCGTCGACGTTGTCTTCGACGGTCTTCGGGGCCGGCTTGAGGAAGTCGCGGCTGGCGAGGTCGGCCATCAGGCCGGGCTGCGGGAAGATCGCGATGTCGGGAGCGCTGCCGCCCTGTGCACGGATGGCGATCTGAGCCTCGAATTCCTTCGACGCCTCGTACTGGATGTCGATGTCGTTCTCTGCTTCCCAGTCAGCCCAGGACTCTTCGAGAAGCTCGGCCTCGGTGTCACCGATGGTGCCGTAGACGGAGACGACGCCGTCGCCCTCGGCTCCGGCATCGGTGTTCGTGCTACCGGGCCCACCGGAACATCCGGCCAAGGTCAGACCGGCAATCGCCGCAATGGCGATGGGTGCTGTGATTCGGCGGTGGAGAGACCGCATTTTTCCTCCTCGTTGAGTGATGACGGTGCGCCGAGTACCACCCGGACAACACCACGGTGCTGCAGGAACTGCTTGTGTGCCGAAAACGATCAGATAAGGAACCGGTTCCACACCATAAGTTACGGTACGGCGGGCCGAATCGCAAGATCAAATTGTCACGGATTGGCAAAGATCGCGCTCCCGCCGCGGAACCCTCGAAAATCTGTTCTCGGGTCTGCCTCTGGGCCGTGTCGCATTCCGACGGTTTTGATGGAACCGGTTCCAGCGGACCCGCCGGAGCGGTACAGTATTCCAAACGGGTCCAAGGGCGGAGGCTGGAGTGAGCGCAATCGCGGATGTCGCACGCCTCGCCGGCGTCGCAAAGGCGACCGCCTCCCGCGCCCTGAGCGGTCGCGGCTACGTGTCGGAGCAGACCCGGATCAAGGTCATCGCCGCGGCCAGGGAGATCGGCTACGTCGCCTCGCCCAACGCCGCCAGTCTGGTCACCGGGCGCACCAAGAGCATCGGCGTGATCATCCCGTTCATCAGCCGCTGGTACTTCTCCGAGGTCCTGGAGAGCATGGAACAGGCACTGCTCGACGAGGGATACGACATGACCCTCTACAACCTGCCGACCCCCTCGCCCGAACGGGAGCGGGTCTTCGACTACTTCCTCGCCCGTAAGCGCTTCGACGGCGTGATCTCAGTCGGTGTGGCGCTCAGCGATGACGAGGTCACCCTGCTGCATCGGCTGGGCCGCCCACTGGTCGGAATCGGCGGCCCCATCCGCGGCGTGGACACGATCGCCATCGACGACGTGGCCGCGGCCCGGCTCGCCACGGAACACCTGCTCAGCCTGGGGCACACGGACATCGTGCACATCGGCGGCAGCAAGGAAGACGAGATGGACTTCCAGGTGCACAGCAACAGACTCACCGGTTTCTACTCCGCGATGCGGGACGCCGGGCTGTCGTCTTCGAGTTCCAGCTCCGGGTCGTTCTACGCCTGCGAGTTCACGATGCCGGGCGGCTACGGGGTGGGCCTGGCCGTGTTCGGCGACCCGCGCACCCGCCCCACCGCGGTCTTCGCGGCGAGCGACGAGATCGCGATCGGCCTGATCGTCGCCGCGAGGGAGTTGGGCATTCAGGTGCCGGCCGACCTGTCCGTGATCGGCATCGACGGGCATCCGTATGCCGCTATGTTCCGCCTGACCACCCTCGAGCAGCACCCGCGCACCCAGGGCCGGCTCGCGGTGCAGGCCCTTCTGGCGGAACTGGAGAATCCCACCCCGCGCGGCGACGAGGACCACCTGACCCGGCTGCCCACGAACCTGGTCATCCGGTCGAGCACCAGCGGGCCGCGGCTGACCCACGGGGTCGACCGCGGGTAGGACCAGACTGGCGAGGGTCAGCTGTCCCCCGCGTTGATCGCCTCGGCTTTCTCCAGCCTGTCGAGGCGCTCGACGATTCCGTTCGCGCGATAAAGGCGGGCATGGCCGAGCACCAGGATCATCACGGCCACAAGGACCGCACCGGCGGCCGCGACGAACGGCGTAGCCGGTCCGAAGGCCCCGGCGAGCAGAGTCGCCCCCGGCGGCGCGAGGGTGCCGCTCATTCGGGTGCCCCGTCACGTTCGAATTCGGTGCCGTCGACCCGGTCGCGCAGGATCATGATCGCGCGTTCCAGGGTGTCGGTGTCGGCCTGCGACAGATCCGCGAAGACCGGGAGCAGCGCCAGGGCCAGTCGGCGGCGCCAGTCGACCAAAGCATCCTCACCTGCACCGGTGATCGCGGTGAGGGCCACCCGGGCATCGAGAGGGTCAGGCCGACGGGTGGCCCACCCTCGCTCGGCCAGGTGGGTGACGAGCCGGGTCGCCGTTGGCTGCGAGACCCGGCTGCGGGCAGCGAGCTCGCCCAGCCGGATCGGGCCGGTCTGGCGCAGAACGCTGAGAGTGCGCCAGGCCGCGGGAGACTCGGCCGCCGCGGTGCCGGTGGGCTCGGCACTGTGCGCAGCATGGGCAGCAAGACGGGTAAGCCGATGGTTGACCGTGATCAGGTCACCCAGGATTTCGGAAAGGTCAGCAGGCATCCATCGAGTGCATACATGGCTCAGCTATATAAATGACCGGCGTCAACAACAGAAGGCGCCGCATCCGATGGATGCGACGCCTTCTCTCTGGTGGACGGCTTGCGCCGTCACGCCTCCACTCGAAGCAGAGAACCCCTTGCGGGGCCCCGACTACTTGAGGGCTGCGGTGGCGCCGGCAGCTTCGAGAGCAGCCTTGCCCTTTTCGGCGGCTTCCTTGGAAACGCCTTCGAGGACGGCCTTCGGCGCGCCATCGACGACGGCCTTGGCCTCGCCGAGGCCCAGGCTGGTGAGCTCGCGCACAACCTTGATGACCTGGATCTTCTTGTCGCCGACAGCCTCGAGGATGACGTCGAAAGCGGACTGCTCTTCGACCTCTTCAGCGGGGGCAGCGGGACCGGCAGCGCCAGCAACGGCGACCGGAGCGGCGGCGGTGACCTCGAAGGTCTCCTCGAACGCCTTGACGAACTCGGAGAGCTCGATGAGGGTGAGGCCCTTGAACTGTTCGAGCAATTCCTCGGTGGAAAGCTTTGCCATGATTATTCTCCCTATAGTTTCTTAGTTACTCACCGCGATGCCAGGCAGATGCCTAGTTCGCGGACTCCTGCTTCTCACGCAGCGCGTCGATGGTGCGAACAGCCTTCGACAGCGGTGCGTTGAACAGATATGCGGCTCCGAACAGCGAGGCCTTGAATGCGCCGGCCAGCTTGGCCAGCAGCACTTCGCGGGACTCGAGGTCGGCGAGCTTGCCTACCTCTGCGGCGGTGAGCGGGTTACCGTCGAAGTAACCACCCTTCACTACCAGGAGAGGGTTTGCCTTGGTGAAGGCACGCAGGGTCTTCGCAACGGCGACAGGGTCTCCGTGAACGAATGCGATTGCGGACGGACCGACAAGCTCGTCGTCAAACGACGTGATGCCGGCGTTGTTGGCCGCAATCTTGGTCAGCGTGTTCTTCACCACGGCGTACGTGGCGTCCGCACTGATGGAAACGCGCAGCGACTTGAGCTGCGCAACAGTGAGACCGCGGTACTCGGTGAGCAGAACGGCGGTCGAGCTCTGGAATTTCTCCGTAAGCTCGGCGACCGTTGCTTCCTTGTTCGCCATGGCGCTCCTCTTGGTTTCATGTGCCGGTAGCCCGGGGAGCAGACATGAAAAAAGCTCCGGCGCAGGCGCCGGAGCTGGGAACGCATTCCGTGGGAATGCAATCAGACTTCGAATCCTGCGCGGGCCGTTCACGTGAATGAACCTTCGATTGCCTCTGCATTTCTGCAGGGCAATAACCGGCGGTCTTTGGCTTTGCCCCACGTTACGGGACGAAGGGGGGTCAGTGCAAATCGACATCCGCGCACCCCGACACCCCGCGCCGCCCCGCGCCTTGAACGAATTCGACGGAGATTTTGGCTGAAACGACCGATTTGGGTCTCAAAACCGGGTTCTCGGGCAAAATCTCCGTCGAATTCGCACGGCGAACACAGGTGAACGGGCACCCGGGGACGTCAGGCGAGCGGGAGGGAGACGCGGAAGCAGGTGGAGCGCGGGCGGCCGTCGTCGACCTTCTTGCGCAGATGGGAGATATAGATCTCGACCACGGAGGACTTGCCGCCGAAGTCGGAGCTTCACACCCGGTCCAGGATCTGCGCCGTGCTGAGCACCCGCCGGGGATTCCGCCTCAGGAAGCGCAGCAGCTCGAATTCCGTGGCGGTCAGATCATCAGCACGATCGTGCCGGACACGGTCTCCCCCAGATGAGCCGTGGCATCGGCAGGAACCAAGGCGTGGGCGGCGGGCCTGCCCTGCGAGCCGCGGCCCGGCGAACAGGCACAATGGAACAGTGACGAACCAGATGCTCTCCCTGTTCGACGAGGAGCATCCGTCGCCCGCTGATGCCTTGCCGGTGACGCCGGTCGCCGCGTCGCATCTTCGGCGCGTCGTCGCCGATTCCACCAACCGGGTGGCCTGGCTGCGGGCCCGCGCCCAGGGGATCACGGCCACGGATGTCGCCAAACTCGCCACACCCCGATCGCTGCAGACCGCCGTGTACGACAAGCTCAACGGCAGCAGCTTCAGCGGCAACAGCTTCACGGACCACGGGCGCGCCCGGGAACCGGAGATCGCGGCCTGGGTGCTCGGCCGCTACGGCATCGAGCCCAGCACCGCCCTCTTCCACGCGGCCGACCACCGGCGGCACCTGGCCACCCCCGACGGCGTCGGCACCGGCTCCGGCTCCGGCGGCCTCGAACTGGCGGAGATCAAGACGACGAGCAAGGCGTGGCGCAGCATCCCGCGCTCGTACCTGCGTCAGGTGTGGTGGCAGCAGTACGTGCTCGGCGCCGAGCGCACCCTTCTGGTCTGGGAGCAACACACGAATTTCGTGCCGGTCAATGTCGAACCGGAGTGCCGGTGGATCGAACGGGACGAAGACCAGATCGCGATCCTGGTGGGGTACGCCAACAACCTGATCGCCCTGCTCAACCAGCAGACCACCTCGGGCCCCCCGCCCGTGCACGCCTGACCGCGTCTCGCGGTCATGCCCGCGCCGGGACCGCCCGCGGGAAAGCCGCATGCCGGGTGTCGCAGGCGGCTTTCCCCTCGGCGTCGCGCCACGGCTGATCGAGCGAATTCGTGCCGCTTCGGGTGCGGTACGACTGCTGGGGATGAGCCTGGCCGAATGCTGAGTACTGGCTCGGCGGGGCTGACCCGAACCCAAGAGGGACCGCACGCGGGGAGATCAGGGACTTCTCACACGCATCGGGGTCGGTCCCCCTTTATGTGGACAGACTATGCGCCCGACACCCCATCCGACCAGACCGCACCGACACCGGATTCGACCTGCGGTACCCCCAAATCGAGGCACACGGGCCGGGTCCCGAAAGTGTCCCGGCAGTGTCCCGGCCGGGTCCCGGCAGTGTCCCGGCGACGCGGAACCCGCGAGAGAATAGGCAGATGGGAAACGCCGAGAAACAGCCACCGACCATGCGCGCCCTCGTGATCGACCGTCCCGGCCCGGCGGACGAGCTGCACCTGGCCGAGGTCGACGCCCCGATCGCGGTCTTCGATGAGCTCCTGGTGCGGGTCGTCGCCGCCGGAGTCAACCCGATCGACGCCAAGACCAGGGCCGGCGGGGGCGTCACGAAGGCCATCCCCGCCTACCCGGCCGTGCTCGGCCTCGACTTCAGCGGCATCGTGGTCAGCGCGCCCTACGAGGCGTTCCCGCTGCAGCCCGGCGACGAGGTCTTCGGCATCGCCCGCGTGCCTCGCACCCCCGGCAGCTACGCCGAGCTGCTGACCGTTTCCAGCCTGAACGTCACCCGCAAACCCGCGCGGCTCAGCCACGTGGAGGCGGCCGCCGTGCCGGTGGCCGCCCTCACCGCGTGGGGCATGGTCGTGGACCTGGCCGCGGCCGCCCCGGGGCAACGGATGCTCATCCACGCCGGCAGCGGCGGGGTCGGCCACTTCGCCGTGCAGTTCGCCAAGGCCTTCGGCGCCCACGTGACCGCCACCGGGTCGACCCGCAACCTCGATTTCCTGCGGGAGCTCGGCGCCGACGAGGTCATCGACCATACCCAGACCCGGTTCGAAGATGTGCTCTCCGGGCTGGACGCGGTGATCGACCTGGTCGGAAATGTGCACGATGACACCGGCACCCGGTCGCTCGGTGTGCTGCGCCCCGGCGGAATCCTGGTGAACGCACCGACCGGAAGCTGGCCGACCATGGCGGCGGAGGCGGCAGCGGCGGGCATCCGTGCCACCGGCTTCAAGGTGGCGCCGTCCGGGCACACCCTCGACTTCATCACCGAGCTGATCGACGACGGCGCCGTGCGGGTGCACGTGGACCAGGTGTTCCCGCTGGCCGAGGGCGCGGCGGCGCACCGCCTGATCGAGGAGGGGCACACGCGCGGGAAGATCGTGCTGCGGGTGACGGATGATCCGGCCGACGCTGCCGCCGCCTCCGACGCTGCCGGGGTTCGCTCGTGAGCGGCGACGGGCCGTCCCTCGTCTGGTTCCGCGACGACCTGCGCCTCGCGGACAACCCAGCCCTCACGGCCGCGCTCGAGCGTGGCAAGCCGATCGTGGCGGTGTACGTGCTGGACGAGGAGTCCGCCGGGATCCGGCCGCTCGGCGGCGCGGCCCGGTGGTGGCTTCACGGGAGCCTGACTGCCCTGGCCGACTCGCTGGAGCGCCTCGGCGGCCGGCTGACCCTGCGCCGGGGGCCGGCCGAGGACGTGGTCATCGGGCTGGCGGCATCCGTCGGCGCCGACGCCGTTTTCTGGAACCGCCGCTACGGCGCCGCCGAACGCGAGGTGGACACCCGGATCAAGTCTGTCCTCGCCGCGACCGGAGCGGACGCCCGCAGCTTCGCCGGCTCGCTCCTCCACGAACCGTGGACGATCCAGACCGGCCAGGGCGGCACCTACTCGGTGTTCACCCCGTTCTGGCGGGCGTGCACGGCCGGCCCGCCGCCGCGCGCACCCTTCCCCGCGCCCGATGCGATCCCCGGCTTCCCCGGTGAGGTCCCCACCGACCTGCTCGACGACTGGGGTCTCCTGCCGACCCGGCCCGACTGGGCGGCCGGGCTGCGGTCCGCCTGGCAGCCCGGCGAGGCCTCCGCCCACCGCCTGCTCGAGATCTTCCTGACCGAGTCCCTCGCCCGGTACGGCGACGAGCGCGACGAGCCGGCGCAGGCGGTCACCTCGCGGCTCTCGCCGCACCTGCGCTGGGGCGAGATCAGTCCGTTCCAGATCTGGCAGGCCACCGAGCGGGCCCGGATCGGGTTGACCGGCCGCGCCCAGGCCAGTGCGACCCGGTTCCTCACCGAGGTCGGCTGGCGGGAGTTCAGCTACCACGTGCTGTTCAACAACCCCACCCTGGCCACCGTCAACCTGCGGCCCGAGTTCGACGCGTTCCCCTGGCCGCGGCTCGACAAGCGGGTGCTCGAGGCCTGGCAGCAGGGCCGCACCGGGATCGCGCTCGTCGACGCCGGCATGCGCGAACTGTGGCGCACCGGCAGCATGCACAATCGCGTGCGCATGGTGACGGCGTCGTTCCTGATCAAGAACCTGCTGATCGACTGGCGGCTCGGCGAGCAGTGGTTCTGGGACACCCTCGTCGACGCCGACGCCGCCAGCAACCCGTTCGGCTGGCAGTGGGTGGCCGGTTCCGGAGCCGACGCGGCCCCCTATTTCCGGGTCTTCAACCCGGAGCTGCAGGCGAAGAAGTTCGATCCCCACGCGGAGTACATCCGTCAGAACGTGCCCGAATACGGCACGGATGCCTACCCGGCCCCGATCGTCGACCTCGGCGAGACGAGACGGGCGGCCCTCGCCGCCTACGAGCAGATCAAGGGGATGAAGGAGCAGTCGATCGCGGCCCGCGCGGCCGGGGTGGCGGCGTACGGCACCGCTGCCGACGCCGGCACGCACGCCTAGGCGGGCCCGGGCAGGCTTCGGCACCGGGGCCCGTCTACAGTGCCCGCTCCAGCACGAAGTCGTCTTCGTACCGTTCGCCCACCTGGAAGCGCTTCTCGCCGACCGTGACGAACCCGTTCTTCTCGTAGAAGCGGATGGCCCGAGCGTTCTCCTGGTTCACGCCCAGCCAGCTGCCGGCCGCACCGCGTGCCCGGGCGGCGTCCAGGGTCGCGGTCATCAGGGCCGCCGCCACCCCGCGGCCGTGCGTCTCGGCGCGCAGGTAGCATTTGCTCAGCTCCGCCGTGGGACGGATCGTGGCGGCCGCCCGCGCGTCGTCGTCGGCCGGCTCGGCGAACACGAGCATCGTGTAGCCGAACATGACCCCCGCTTCTTCAGCCACGAGGATCAGCCGGTCCGGGTCGGCCAGGTAGGCCTCGAAATTGCCCTCCGCGAGCACGTCACGCAGGAACGCGGCGATGGACTCGGCCGAGGTGTGCGGCGGGCACGCCAGCGCGAAGGTGGCGGCGGCCAGCTCGGCCAGCGCCGCGGCATCCGTCGCCGTCGCCGTGCGGATGTCGATCATCGCCCCAGCCTAGCGACGCCCTCGGGCCCCACCACCCCACGCGAATGCGGGCGAATCGTCGGTATGGGACGGCCATAGCGACGATTCGCCCGCATTCGCGACCGGGCTGGGGCGACCGACGAGCTACAGGTAGCGGGCGTAGGCGCCGACGGTCAGGAACGTCGGGAACTCGGGCTCGAGCGCGGATGCCCGGAACACCTCGAGCGCGTCATCGAACCGGTCCCCTGGCGTGCGCTCGAGGGCCTCGTACACCTCGACGAGCTGTTCCTCGACCCAGGTCTCGTCGATCCGGATGCCCTCGGCGGTGACCGAGCCCAGGTGTATCCACTGCCAGAGCTGCGAGCGGGAGATCTCCGCGGTGGCGGCGTCCTCCATCAGGTTGTCGATCGCGACAGCGCCGACGCCGCGCAGCCAGGACTCGATGTAGCGCAGCCCGATCGTGATGTTGTCGTGCACGCCGGAGGCCGTGATCTGCCCGCCGACGGATGCCACGTCGAGCAGTTCGGCGGCCGTGACGCTCACCTCGTCGCGGGTGCGGTGCAGCTGGTTCGGCTGGTCGCCGAGAGCCCGGTCGAACTCGGCCAGCGCCGTCGCGATGAGGTCCGGGTGCGCCACCCAGGTTCCGTCGAAGCCGTCGGTGGCCTCGCGCTTCTTGTCGGCGGCGACCGCCTCGAGGGCACGTCGGGTGACCTCGGGGTCGCGCCGATTCGGGATGAACGCGCTCATGCCGCCGATGGCATGCGCTCCGCGCCGGTGGCACGTCGACACCAGCAGTTCGGTGTACGCGCGCATGAAGGGAACGGTCATCGTGATCTGCTTGCGGTCGGGGAAGACGAACCGGCTGCCGCGGGTGCGGAAGGTCTTGATGATGCTGAAGATGTAGTCCCAGCGGCCGGCGTTCAGCCCGGCGCAGTGGTCGCGCAGCTCGTAGAGGATCTCCTCCATTTCGAACGCCGCCTGGATCGTCTCGATCAGCACGGTGGCCCGGATCGTGCCGTACTCGATGCCGAGCCAGTCCTCCGAGTGGCTGAAGATGTCGTCCCAGAGGCGGGCCTCGAGGTGGCTCTCGAGCTTCGGCAGGTAAAAGTACGGGCCGCTGCCGCCCTCGATCAGGAGCTTCGCGTTGTGGAAGAGGTACAGCCCGAAGTCGACGAGGCTTCCGGACGCGTTCATCCGGCGGTTCGCGCGGTCGACGAAGGTCAGGTTCTTCTCCACCAGCTGCCAGCCGCGCGGGCGCATCACGATGGTGGGGGTGGCGCCGGTGGAGTCGCCGGTGACGGCATACACCTTGCCCTCCGGGCTTTCGAAGCTCAGCTGGCCGCGCACCTGGTCGAACAGGGTCAGCTGGCCCTCGACGACGTTCGCCCAGGTGGGGCTGGTGGCGTCTTCCTGGTCGGCCAGCCAGACCTTCGCGCCCGAGTTCAGCGCGTTGATGGCCATTTTGCGGTCGGTCGGCCCGGTGATCTCCACCCGGCGGTCCGTCAGCCCGGGGCCCGCGCCGGCGACACGCCAGGTGAGGTCACGACGGATGTGCGCGGTCTCGGTGAGGAATCCCGGGTCACGCCCGTTGGCGGCATCCACGCGCTTCCGCAGTCGAGTCGCCAGCAGGTCGTGCCGCGTCCCGGCGAACCGGTCGTGCAGCTCGGCCAGGAATACCAGCGCCTCGGGCGTGAGGATCTCTTCGTAGCGCGGACCGAGATCGCCGGTGATCTCCAGGTGCGGTTCGATGGTGGCGAAGCTGCCGGTGTTCGTCGTGGACGTGGTGGTCGAAACCTGGTCGGCTGTCGCCAGGGGCGGGGTGTTCATGGGCTGAGCTCCTTCGGAAGTTGAGTGGGGAGTGCTGCTGGACCGGCGCCGCCTGGAGCGGCGCCATCGCCTGCCTGAATCCCACTCTGGGCCCGGGACCCCCGCCACACCGCGGCCTAGGTAACAGAAGAACGGCAGTTCTTCTACCCACGAGAAGTTCTTCCCGGAGTGTGTGAGCATGGGGGCATGGTCACCGTCGATCCCGCCCTCCGCTCCTCCCTGTCCGCGGCGCCTCCCGAGGAGGCAGGACTCGATGCGCTCACCCTGGGGCGGCGCATCCGTGAATTGCGCACAAACCGGCGGATGACCCTCGACACCCTCGCGGCCGCCATCGACCGGGCACCCTCGCAGGTGTCGATGATCGAGAATGGTAAACGGGAGCCACGGCTGTCGATGCTGCGCACCATCGCGACCGCGCTCGGCACCACGGTCGACGACCTGCTGAAAACGGATGCCCCGTCCGCGCGGGCGGGGCTGGAGATCGCCGTCGAACGGGCACAGCGGGGTCCCGTCTTCACCGCCCTCGGACTGCCGCATATCCGCGTTGGCCGGGGGACGAGCGACGAAACCCTGCAGACGCTGCTCAGCCTGCACAGCGAGATCCTGCGCCTGCACCGGGAGCGCGCGGCAACCCCGGAGGAGGCCCGGCGGGCGAACGTGGAGCTCCGGGCCACCATGCGAGCCCGGGACAACTACTTCCCCGAACTCGAAGCGGAGGCGCAGCGGCTGCTCGCCGCGGTCGGCCACACCGGCGGGCCGGTCTCGCACCAGGTGGTCGCCGACATGGCCACCCACCTCGGCTACTCGCTGCACTACGTGGGCGACCTACCGAACTCGACCCGCTCGGTGACCGACAAGCGAAACCGGCGAATCTACCTGCCCACCGAGCAGTCGGCGTCCCGCGACTCCCGCTCCCCCATCCTGCAGGCGTTCGCCACCCTGCTCTGCGAGCACGAGGAGCCCGGAAACTATGCGGAATTTCTGTCCCAGCGGGTCGAGACCAACTATCTGACGGCGGCCATCCTGCTGCCCGAGAAAGACACCGTGAAGCTGCTCACCGAGGCGAAGAATCTGCGCCGCATCTCGATGGAGGACCTGCGGGACGCGTTCGCGGTGTCCTATGAGACGGCCGCGCACCGGTTCACCAACCTCGCCACCGCGCGGCTGGACATCCCGGTTCACTTCATGAAGGTGCACGAGTCCGGCACCATCATCAAGGCGTACGAGAACGATGCGGTGCGCTTCCCGAGCGACGCCCTCGGCGCGATCGAGGGCACGACGGTGTGCCGCAGCTGGACCGCGCGCACCGTCTTCCATGTCGCCGACCGGTTCAGCCCCTGGTACCAGTACACCGACACCCCCAGCGGAACCTTCTGGTGCACCTCGCGGATCGAGAAGGCCAAGGAGGGCGACTACTCGGTCAGCGTCGGGGTGCCGTTCTCGCATGTGAAGTGGTTCCGCGGCCGTGAGACCACCCACCGCGCCGTGTCCCGGTGCCCCGACGAATCGTGCTGCCGGCGCGCGCCGGACGAGCTCTCGGAGCGGTGGTCCGGGCAGTCCTGGCCGGCCGCACGCACGCCCACCAGCCTGCTCGCCGCCCTGCCCACGGGCACCTTCCCCGGCGTCGACCAGACCGAGGTGTTCCAGTTCCTGGAGTCGCACGCGCCGGCGAGCTGAGGGTGCGCCGCCAGGATGAGCGGAGGCAGGCGGCGGCTGGCATGATGAACGGGTAGCAGCGCCGCCGCGAACAAAGGACGATCCGTGGGCACGACCATTTTCGAGCGGGCCCGACCCGCCGCATCCGTCATCGCGGGCGCTCTCGCCGACACGCGTTCCGCGCCGTTCTGGCTGGACGACGTGTCGCCGCAGACCGTCTACCCGCGCCTCACGGCCGACCTCGACTGTGATCTCGCCATCGTCGGCGGCGGCTACCTCGGCCTCTGGACCGCCGTGCTCGCCAAGCAGCAGAACCCGGGTGCCCGCGTGGTGCTGCTCGAGGCGCGCACCATCGGCTGGGCCGCGTCGGGCCGTAACGGCGGCTTCTGCGAGGCCAGCCTGACCCACGGCGAGGAGAACGGCCGACGCCGCTGGCCGAAGGAGATCGATCGGCTCACCGAGCTGGGCCTCGAGAACCTCGACGAGATCGAGCGGGCCGTCGCCGAGCTCGGCCTGGACTGCGACTTCGAGCGCACCGGCGCCATCGACCTGGCCATCGAGGAGCACCAGGTCGACTGGCTGCGCGAGGAACCGACCGGCACCGACAGCGTGTTCCTGGATGCCGCGGACCTGCGCGCCGAGGTCGGCTCACCGACCTACCTGGCCGGCATCTGGCACCAGCGCAGCAACGCGCTCGTGCACCCAGGCAAGCTCGCCACCGAACTCGCCCGGGTGGCCACCGAACTCGGCGTCGAGATCTTCGAGCACACCCCGGTGAGGAACCTGGACACGCACGGGCTCTCACCGGCGCAGGGCACCCGGCTCCGCACCGAGTCTGGGGTGGTGCGCGCGCAGAAGACGGCGCTGGCGACCAACGTGTTCCCCTCGCTGCTGGCCCGCAACCGGCTATCCACGGTGCCGGTCTACGACTATGTGCTGATGACCGAGCCGCTGTCGCCCGATCAGCTCGCCGCCATCGGCTGGAAGAACCGGCAGGGCCTGAGCGACCTGGCCAACCAGTTCCATTACTACCGACTGAGTGCCGACAACCGCATCCTGTTCGGCGGCTACGACGCGATCTACCACTATGGCTCCCGGGTGCGGAGTGGCTACGAGAACCGGCCGGAGAGCTTCCAACGGTTGGCCAGCCACTTCTTCACCACGTTCCCGCAGTTGGCAGGGCTGCGATTCAGCCACCAGTGGGCCGGCGCCATCGACACGTCGACGCAGTTCTGCGCGTTCTTCGGCACGGCCCGCGGCGGGCGGATCAGCTACGCGGCCGGGTTCACCGGCCTCGGCGTGGCCGCGACCCACTTCGGGGCGCAGGTCATGCTCGACCAGTTGGCGGGGCGCACGACCGAGCGCACCCAGCTGGAGATGGTGCGCGGGCGGCCGCTCCCCTTCCCGCCGGAGCCCCTCGCGTCGATGGGCATCCAGACCACGCGCTGGTCACTCGACCGCGCCGACCACAACCGTGGTCGCCGCAACGTCATCCTGAAGACGCTCGACGCGCTGGGCCTCGGCTTCGACTCCTAGTCCCCGCACGGCCCGCCGGGGTTCCGGGCCGCGGCCCGAACGAATTCGACGGAGATTCTGCCCAACACGAGCCTGAACCGGCCGGGAAAGCGCTCTCTTCCCAAAATCTCCGTCGAATTGGTTGGGCAGGGGCAGGGGCAGGCGCGCCGCCGCATCCGTCGGTCCGAGGCAACGGATGCCGCGGCAGCCGGCACCCGGACGGGTGACGGATGCCGCGGCGCGGCTCAGGCTTCGCGGGTGATCTCCACCGTGACGAAGAGCTCGGAGCCGCTGGTGCCCGCGAACACGCCGCGCAGCGGGGGCACGTCGTTGTAGTCGCGGCCACGGCCGACCGACACGTGGCGGTCGCCGATATCAATCGAGTTCGTCGGGTCGAAGCCGCGCCAGTCGCCGCAGAACCACTCGACCCAGGCGTGGGACTCGCCCCGGACGGTCTCACCGATCCCGGCGTCGGGCCGCGGGTGCAGGTAGCCGGACACGTAGCGGGCCGGGATGCCCACCGACCGCAGCGCGCCGAGGGCGATGTGGGTGATGTCCTGGCAGACGCCGCGTCCGTCCTCCCACGACTCACGGGCGGTGGAGTGCACCCCGGTGACGCCCTGCACGTACTGCATCCGGTCGCCGATGGCCGCGCAGATCTCGAGCGCCGCATCGCACGGGCTGGTGTGGCGGGCCACGATCTCGGCCGCCAGGGCCGCCACGTCCTCGGGCGGCTCGGTGAGGCGGGTCTGCCGCATGTGCTCCACCGTGGCGGTGCTCTGCACGGTGACGCCGGCCAGTTCGGGCCAGCCCATCGGATGGGCCAGGTGGGTGCGCGGCCGTACCTCCACGAGGCTGGTGGCGGTGAGCGTGAGCTCGGTGTGCGGGGTCAACACTTCGAAGCTCGACACCTGGGTGCCCCAGTAGTCGACGTACCCGTGGTTGCTCGACACCGGGGAGATGTCCAGGCTCGAGTACAGCACGAACTGGTCGGCCGAGCTGACCGGCAGCATCCGTGCCTCGTTGTACGACGCGCCGACCTCACCCTTGTAGCGGTAGCCGGTGACGTGGCGGATCCGGAGCCGGTTCACGATGCCTCTCCCGTCCAGGTCGGAACGGCGCTGGTCGGGAAGTAGCGGTCGCCGATCGCCTCCGAGGCCGTGCTGGTCGCCGCCTGCACGACGTCCATCTGATTCGACAGGTCGTTCAGGATGTCCATGATCGGCCGGTATTCCAGCTGGCTGCGGATCTGGCCCAGCACCCGTTGCGCCTGGTCGGTCACACCGACGCGGTCGGTGCGCGGTTCCATCTCGCGCAGGCACTGCTCCGCCCGAGAGATGGAGAAGACCACCGACCGCGGGAACAGCCGGTCCAGCAGCAGGAACTCGGCCGCGTTCCGGTCGGACGGCACGCCGCGGTAGGTGCGCAGGTAGGACTCGTAGGCCCCACAGGAGCGCAGGATAGTGGTCCAGGAGGGCCCGCTGGCCACGGTCAGCGACCGGGTGGCAAGGAGCCGGGCGGTCATGTCCGCTTGCTCCAGGCTGCGGCCAAGATTGAAGAAGTGCCACGCGTCGTCACGGCTGACGCCGGATTCGACGATACCCACGGCGAGCGCGGAGCGTTCCCGAACCCAGCCGAAGAAATCGTGCGTCTTCTCCGTCGCGACCTTCCGCGGCATCCGTGCGCTCGTCGTGTTCAGGCACTCCCACAGCTCGGTGGGCACAATCTCCCGCGCCCGGCGGGCGTTCTCGCGCGCAGCCTTGATCGAATAGGCGATCGAGGCCGGATGCTGCCGGTCCACGGCCAGCGTGGCGAGCACATCCTTTCGGGTCAGCAGCCGGTCGGCGGGGGCGGCGCTGCCCATCAGGTGCAACAGCGACTGGCAGGCGAGGCTCTCCTCGATCCAGGGATCTTCCAGCAGCAGCTGGAGGTGCACGTCGAGGATGCGCGCGGTACCGTCGCTGCGCTCGATGTACCGTCCGATCCAGAACAGGCTTTCTGCGATGCGGCTCAACATTCCCCGGCCTTCCTCTCCCCGGCGGGCGCTGCCGGCGCCTGCTGTAGTTGCTGCTGTTGTTGTTCCGTGTTGTCGCCGAATGGCTGGTCCTGCCGCGAGTGGTCCACCGCATGGATGATGCCGGCGGAGCGGGTGTTGGCGGCCTGGTCGGCCACCAGACCCTGGATGTTGCGCGGTGACGATTCGGAGAAGAAGTCGGGCTCCGTGCCGATCACCCAAGTGTCCTTCGACCCACCGCCCTGGCTGGAGTTGACGACGAGCTCACCCTCGGGCAGTGCCACCCGGGTCAGGCCGCCCGGCAGCACCCAGACGTCGCTGCCGTCGTTCACCGCGAACGGCCGCAGGTCGGCGTGCCGTGGGCGCATGCCCTCGTCGACGAGGGTCGGGATGGTCGACAGTTGCACGACGGGCTGGGCGATCCAACCCCGGGGGTCCTTGAGCAGCTGCCGGCGCAGCGTCTCCAGCTCGGCGGCGGATGCGGCCGGCCCCACAACGAGGCCCTTTCCCCCGGACCCGTCGACGGGTTTCACCACGAGTTCGTCGAGCCGGTCGAGCACCTCTTCGAGCGCGAGCGGGTCTTCCAGCCGCCAGGTGTCGACGTTGGGGATGATCGCGTCCTCGCCGAGGTAGTACCGGATCAGGTCGGGCAGGTAGGTGTAGACGAGCTTGTCGTCGGCGACCCCGTTGCCGACCGCATTGGCGATCGTCACGTTCCCCAGGCGCGCAGCCATCAGGATGCCGGGCGAGCCGAGCTGCGAGTCGGCCCGGAACTGCAGCGGGTCGAGGAACTCGTCGTCGACCCGGCGATAGATCACGTCGACGCGGGTCGGGCCGGCGGTCGTGCGCATCCAGACCCGTCCGCCGGAGCAGAACAGGTCCCGCCCCTCGACGAGCTCGACGCCCATCAGCCGGGCGAGCAGGGTGTGCTCGAAGTAGGCGGAGTTGAACACCCCCGGCGTGAGCACCACGACGTTCGGGTCGTCGACGCTGGCCGGGGCGGAGGCGCGCAGGGCCTGCAGCAGCTTGTTCGGGTAGTCGCCGACCGGGCGCACCCGCATCGACACGAACAGTTCCGGCAGCGTCTGCGCCATCACGCGCCGGTTGGAGATCACGTAACTGACCCCGCTGGGAACGCGCACGTTGTCCTCGAGCACCCGCCACGCTCCCACCTCGTCGCGGATCAGGTCGATCCCGGAGACCTGGATGCGCACATTGTTCGCCGAGACGATGCCGGCCGCCTGACGGTGGAAGTGGTTCGACGAGCTGATCAGCCCCGCGGGGATCACCCCGTCGTGCACGGCCGCCTGCGGCCCGTAGATATCGGAGAGGAAGGCCTCGAGAGCGCGCACCCGCTGCTTGATCCCGGACTCGACCGTGATCCATTCCTCCTGCTCGATCACTCGCGGTACCGCGTCGAGCGGGAAGGGCCGCTCCTCGCCGGCGAAGTCGAACGTGACGCCCTGGGCGAGGTAGGAGCTCGCGAGCGCATCCGTTCGACCTCGCAACTCCTCCTGCGTCATTTTCGCCAGGGCGGCGAAGACGTCCTTGTAGGCGGTCCTCGCCTCCACCGGCGTGAGCGAGGTGAGATCGGGGAACATTTCATCCCAGGCGCTGGGCGCGCCCCGTTCGGCCCGCCGTGCGGCGTTCGCGCCGTAGCCCGTGAAGAGATCAACCATGGTGGGAGCGTAGCGGCCCGGTATTGCCGGAATGTTTCCGCCAAACGTCAGTCAAGTTGTATGCAAAGCTGCCCCCAATTCGGGGTTGAACTCTGTCAAACACAGTCTCTTCGCGGCCAAAATTCGAGCAGATTGCATACAGTGATTCCACTGGACAGCGTTCGGAACGGAAGGGGGAGTTGTGGCGGCCTTCCGTTCCTCCTGGGACCCCCTCGCGGACTCCCCCTCCTCGGTCGCCCCGTCGGCCTCGATTTCGGCCGAGGACGAGCCGGTCCCCTCCGACGGATTCCGGGCCACGGCCCTGCTCGACGTGCGCGGTCTGCAGATTGCGGGGAGCACCCGCACGGATGCCCCGGTGCTGGCCACGGGCATCTCCCTCTCGGTCGCGCGGGGCGAGGTCTTCGGCCTGGTCGGTGTCCCCGGTTCCGGGACCCGCGAGATCGCCCTGGCCCTCGCCGCACGGCTGCCCGAACCCGCGGTGATCGCGGCCGGCTCCATCCTGGTCGACGGCATCGAGCTTGTCGGTGCATCCCGGCGCACCCTCAACCGGCTGCGCGACTCGAAGATTTCGCTCCTGTCCCCGGCCGCGCCGACGGGGCTGTCCCCGGCCCGCGGCATCGGCCGCCAGCTCGCGCGAACCCTGCGCCGGAACCGGGGCCTGTCCCGAACGGATGCCGCCCGGCATGCCCTGGAACTCCTCGAGCTGGTCGGACTGCCCGATCCCCGGGCGACGTCGCTGCAGGTCTTGGCGCAGCTCACCCCGCTCGCGCTGCTCCAGGCGAAGGTCGCGGCCGCACTCTCCGGCCACCCGGACATCCTGATCCTGGACGAGCCGCCGCGTACCCTCGATGCGGCCGGTGAGTCGTCCGCGCTGGAGCTCTGCGGCGGGTTCCGCCGCGAGTTCGGACTGTCGATCATCGTGGTCCACGGGGATCTCGGCGTGGCGACGGCCACCTGCGACCGGGTGACGGTGATGGAAGCCGGACGGGTCGTCGAGCAGGGCTCGGCGGCCGAGATCGTCGCCGCCCCGCAGCATCCGCACACCCGCAGCCTGCTCGACACCGCGCACCGCCCGCGACTGGCCGGTCCCGGCTAGCCCGGGGCCGTACCCGGTCCGGACGGACCTGACCGCACCGCGTTGCGCGCCGCGAGGATGTGCGAGCGCATGGCCACCTCGGCCCAGAGGGTGTCGCCCGACCGGAGCGCCGTGAGAATGTCCCGGTGCTGGTGGTTGCTGCCGGCCCGGAAGGCGGCGGCGTCGCGGCGGAAGAGCGTGGCCATCATCGGTGCGCGGCCGACGGAGGCGGCCAGGACCATCAGCTGGGTGACACCCGACGCGGCCACGACGATGCGGTGGAATTCGGCGTTCAGCACGCCCAGCCGGTCGATGCCCTCGGCGTCGGCCCGGCACACGAACTCCTCCATGGCCTCAATCAGGAGGGCCAGCCGGTCCAGGTCGGCCGGCTCGATCCGGGCCGCCGCGAGCCCCGCCGCGCGGCTCTCCAGGGCGGCGCGAAGGTAATACGTCTCGCGGATCTGCTCTGGCGTCCAATCCACGACCGTTGCACCTCGGTTCGGCACGAACTCCACCAGACCGGCCTCGTCGAGCCGGCGCAGCGCCTCGCGCACGGGCGTGCGGCTGACGCCGAGTTCCTGGGCGAGCGCCGTCTCCCGCAGCGTGGCCCGAGCGGGCAGCGCTCCCGAGAGGATGCGCGCGCGCAGGTTCGCGAACACGGTCTGACCACCCGTCTCCCCCACAGTGTCCCTCCCCCGCCGATCGGCCTGATCGGCCCGTCGATCTGCTTGTCACTATGTCACATTGCGGCCTCAGGAGAACGCGTTCAGGCCGGTCAGGGCCCGTCCGAGCACGAGCTGGTGGATTTCGTCGGTGCCCTCATAGGTGCGCACCGATTCCAAGTTCGCCAGGTGCCGCATCACCGGGAATTCGCTCGTGATACCGTCACCGCCGAGGATGACCCGGGCCTCGCGGGCGATCTGGATGGCCTCGCGCACGCTGTTGAGCTTGCCGATGCTGATCTGGGCCGGGGTCAGCGTGCCGCGCTCCTTGAGCCGGCCGAGGTGCAGGGCCAGGAGCACCCCCTTCTCGTATTCCACGAGCATGTCGGCGAGCTTGGCCTGGATCAGCTGGGTGGCCCCGATCGGCTTGCCGAACACCTCGCGGGTCTTCGCGCGCAGGATGGCGGCGTCGAGGCAGCTGCGGGCCGCCCCCATCGCCCCGAAGACGATGCCGAAGCGCGCCTCGTTGAGGCAGCCGAACGGCCCGGCCAGTCCCGCGGCGCCGGGCAGGATCGCATCGGCCGGCACCCGTACGGCATCGAAACGCACGTCGCACTGGATCGACGCGCGCATCGAGAGCTTGCCGCCGATGGGGGTGGCCGTGAAACCTACGGAGTCGGTCGGCACCAGGAAGCCGCGCACCCCGGCATCCGTCTGCGCCCAGACGATCGCGACGTCGGCGATGCTGGCCAGGCCGATCCAGCGCTTGGCACCCTCGATCACCCAGCCGTCGGCATCCCGGGTGGCGGTGGTCGTCATGGCGGCCGGGTCGCTGCCGCCGGTCGGTTCGGTCAGGGCGAAACAGCCCACGAGCCGTCCGGCCGCCATGCCCGGCAGCCAGCGCTGCTTCTGCTCCTCGGAGCCGTACTTGTGGATGGCCGACATCGCCAGCGAGCCCTGCACCGAGACGAAGGTGCGCCAGCCGCTGTCGGCGGCCTCCAGTTCGAGGCAGACCAGCCCGTAGCTCACCGCTCCGGCGCCCGCGCAGCCGTAACCCGTGAGGTGCATGCCGAGGAACCCGGCCGCCCCGAGTTCGGGGATCAGCTCGGCCCGGAAGTGCTTCTCCTCGAAGTCGTCCTCGATGGTGGGCAGGATACGGTTGGTCGCGAAGGCGCGCGCCGCCCGCGCCCAGACGGTTTCCTCCGGCTCCAGCAGGGCGTCGAGGTCGAACACGGCGTCGACGAGCGGGCTGTGCACGAGCGGGGTGGGTCGGGCGGCGGCGGTCACGGGAGTCCTTCGGGGGTCGGCGGAACACGATCGAGGGCGGGTGCTTCGGCTGGGGGTGCTTGGGCTGGGGCAGCGGCGAGAGGTGCCGAGTCTGGGGCGGCGCCTGGGGCACCGGCCGGGGGTGCTGCGTCTGGGGCTGCGGCCAGCCAGTCGGCGCCGGCGTGCTCGCCCAGCCGCGGCGGGCACAGGCGGTAGGCGGCCGGCCGGCCGGCGAGGTGGATGGGGTTGGCAACCTGCCGGCTGGTGCGGCCGGCACCATCGAGTTCGACCACCGGGTCGAGCCCCAGCGCGGCAGCGAAGGCGAACGCCTCGTCGAGGGAGTTGACCTGGCCGGCCGGCACGCCGGCATCCGTCAAAATGTGGACCCAGTGCGCCGCGGGCTCGAACCGGAGCAGGTCTTCGAGCGCCGTCTTGAGAGGATCCCGGTGCCGCACCCGGTCTGCATTGCCGCGGAATCGGTCGTCGTCGGCGAGGCCGGGCGCCCCGATCAGGCGCACCAGGGTGCGGAACTGGCGGTCGTTGCCGACCGCGATCACCAGGGGCCGGTCGGCGGCGTCGAAGAGTTCGTAGGGCGCGATGCTCGGGTGCGCGTTGCCCATCCGGGTCGGCGACTTTCCGGTGGCGAGGGTGCCCGCGGCCTGGTTGGTCAGTGCCGAGAGCAGGGTGGTGAGCAGGTCCACCTCCACCCGGTGGCCGGTCGCTGCGTTCGGGCCGGCATCGGCTGTGTCACGGGCACGCAGGGCGAGCAGGATGCCGCTGAGCGCGTTGAGCCCGGAGAGCACGTCCACGAGGGCGACCCCCACCTTGCTCGGCTCCTCGTCCGGGCGGCCGGTGACGCTCATCAGCCCGCCGACCGCCTGCACGAGCAGGTCATAGCCGGGCAGTCGGGCGCCGGCGCCGCTGCCGAAGCCCGTGATCGAGCAGTAGACGATGCGCGGGTTCACGGCCCGCAGCTGGTCGAAGCCCAGACCGAAGCGCTGCATCACGCCGGGCCGGAAGTTCTCCATCACCACGTCGGCGGTCTCGGCGAGTCGCCGGGCCACGGCCAGTCCCGCGTCGGTGCCGAGGTCGCAGACGACGCTGCGCTTGTTGCGGTTCACCGACCCGAAGTAGGTGGAGTCGCCCTGCGCGTCGACCGGAGGGAGCCACTGCCGGGTGTCGTCACCGGCCGGGCTCTCGATCTTGATCACGTCGGCGCCGAAGTCGGCCAGCATCATGGTGGCGTAGGGCCCGGCCAGCACCCGCGAGAAGTCGGCGACGCGCAGGCCCGACAGCGGCTGCCCGGTTGCGTCCTGCGGCACGACCCACCTCTGTCCCCATCGACTCGGACCACGGGGCCTCGCCCGTGGCCGCCCTGAAATCGAGTCTACCGGGCGGGGTTCCCGTTCCGGTCGAGAGTGCCCGTTCCGCGGGTCACTCTCCACCGGAGCGGGAACCCTCGATCAACGACGGAAGGGCCCGTCTCTCGACGGGCCCTTCCTGGTGCAGCGGGGCTGCGGTGAAACTGACTAGATGCTGTTCACATCGAGCGGGATGCCGGGGCCGAACGTGGTCGAAACGGCTCCCTTCATGATGTAGCGGCCCTTGGAGGAACTGGGCTTGAGGCGGACGATCTCTTCGAGAGCGGCGCTGATGTTCTCGTTCAGCTGCTCGGCGGAGAAGGACACCTTGCCGACGACGAACTGAACGTTGGCGTGCTTGTCGACGCGGAACGCGATCTTTCCGCCCTTGATGTCGGACACGGCGCGCGCGACGTCAGGCGTCACGGTTCCGGTCTTCGGGTTCGGCATGAGGCCGCGCGGGCCGAGGACCTTACCGAGACGACCGACCTTGCCCATGAGCTCCGGGGTCGAGACGGCGGAGTCGAAGGACGTGTAGCCGGCGGCCACCTTCTCGATGAGCTCGTCGCCACCGACCTCGTCGGCGCCGGCAGCGATTGCCGCTTCGGCCGCGGGGCCGGTTGCGAAGACGATGACGCGGGCGGTGCGCCCGGTGCCATGAGGAAGAATAACGGTACCGCGAACCATCTGGTCCGCCTTGCGGGGGTCGACGCCGAGCTTGAGGGCAACCTCAACGGTCGAGTTGAAGTTCGCGGAACCGGTCTCCCGGGCCAGGGTGACGGCCTCGGTCGGGGTGTAAACCTTGTCTGCGTCGATCTTCTCGGCCGCGGCCCGGTAGGCCTTTGACTTCTGTGCCATGTTGAATCTCCTGTAAAACGAAATTGAGAGTGTGGTGCGAGCCTGGCGGGCTCTTCCACGTACTGCTGGTGGCGGGATGCCTGGAGGAGGAGGTTAGGCCTCGACCGTGATGCCCATGGAACGGGCGGTGCCGGCGATGATCTTCGACGCTGCGTCGAGGTCGTTGGCGTTGAGGTCGACCATCTTGGCCTCGGCGATCTCGCGGACCTGGGCCTTGGTGAGCTTCGCAACCTTGACGGTGTGCGGGGTGCCACTGCCCTTGGCGACGCCGGCCGCCTTCTTGATGAGCTCCGCCGCCGGCGGGGTCTTCAGGATGAAAGTGAATGAACGGTCGTCGTAGACGGTGATTTCCACCGGGATGACGTTGCCGCGCTGGGATTCCGTCTGAGCGTTGTACGCCTTGCAGAATTCCATGATGTTGACGCCGTGCTGACCCAGCGCCGGCCCGATGGGCGGTGCGGGGTTGGCGGCGCCGGCCTTGATCTGAAGCTTGATCAGACCGGTTACCTTCTTCTTCGGTGCCATTGTTCTTCCTTACTTTGTAATGACGAGCAGCCGAGGGCCGCTCTCCCGGTGGCCCGGACGGGCCCCGGTGAACTTAAAACTGTGGGGAGTGTGGTGCGGAGCGGATCAGAGCTTGGTGACCTGATCGAAGCTGAGCTCGACCGGGGTCTCGCGCTCGAAGAGGGAAACCAGCACGATGAGCTTGCCGCTCTCCGCCTTGATCTCGCTGATCGAGCCGGGAAGGCCCGCGAACGAACCTTCCTTGATCGTGATCGTCTCGCCGATCTCGTAGTCGATCTCGGCCGGGAGGGCGCGGGTCGGAACCTTGCCGCCGTGTCCGCCGGTCTTGGCCGTGGGGACATCCTGAATCTCGACGAGGCTCTTCAACATGCCGAAGGCCTCCTCGAAACGGAGCGGCGTGGGGTTGTGCGCGTTGCCGACGAAGCCGGTGACGCCGGGCGTGTGACGCACCACGGACCAGCTGTCCTCGTTGAGATCCATGCGAACCAGGACGTAGCCGGGGATGCGCACGCGGGTGACCATCTTGCGCTGGCCGTTCTTGATCTCGACGACGTCTTCCATCGGAACCTCGACCTGGTAGATGAAATCTTCCATGGCCATCGACTGCTTACGGTTCTCGATGTTCGACTTCACGCGGCGTTCGAAGCCGGCGTAGGAGTGGATGACGAACCATTTGCCGGGCTGGAAGCGCAGTTCCTTGCGGAATTCCTCGTAGGGGTCTTCGGGGGTCTCGTCCTCGGCGGGGTCAGCGTCGGCAGCGGCATCCGTTGCCTCTTCGGCGACGACGTCCTCTTCGTCTTCAACAGCTTCGACGGCGGCCTCGGCCTCGTCGGCGGAGTCGATGTCGAGGGCGTCGTCGACGAGAGCGTCGGCGTCCGGGTCAGCGGACTCCGCCAGCGCGTCGAGCGCGGCGTCCAGGTTGACTTCGACGCCCACGCTCGGGTCGAACACGTGCACGGCGACCTGCTCGGCGGCCTCTACGGAGTCTTCTTCGGCGGAGAGGGTGTTGCCCTCCTGCGCCTCGTCCTCGGTGGAGGACTGCTCGGCGGCGGTGGCCCAGTCGACGTCGTCGCGATTCGTGTCAGTCACTAAATTTCAATCCTTTTCTATTGCATGGGCACGAAACCGTGACCCAAACAGCGTTTGCCTTGAATTTTGCAGTGACTCTTCTTCACTGGTGCGTGGCTGCGACCGCTGGGAGCGGACGCGGCACCGGAAGCTGCCTATCCGCCCGGCGTTCCGAACACGTACGTGACGGCGAGCGCGAACACCCAGTCGAAGGCGGAAACGATCGCCATCATGATGACGACGAATACCAGCACGACACCCGTGTAGCTCAGGAGTTCCTTGCGGGTGGGAGTGACAACCTTGCGGAGTTCCGCCATGACCTGCTTGATGAACAGGGACATCCGAGCGAAAGGACCGCGCTTGGAATCGCGCGCTAGTTTCGCGTTCGCGACGATTTCCTCGCTGGGTTCGTCGACAACTTTTCGGGCCACCTGATTACACCTTTCATGTGCCGACGGAATGCCACCGACTTGCAGGGCGGACAGGACTCGAACCTGCAACCTGCGGTTTTGGAGACCGCTGCTCTACCAATTGAGCCACCACCCTATGGAACGAAATCCAGACTACCTCGTTGCACTCAGTCCCCGAAATGAACCAAAAAGCGGGCGCAAAAAAGCATGGCAGAATTCAATTACCTCAAGGAGTCTAGGTCACGCGGCGGCGACTGTAAAGCCGAGACAGCTCCACCCGGGCGAGGCATCCCCGTATGCTCGAAGCGTGGCCAACGAATCGAAGCGCATCTCTACCCGAATCGACTCCATTGCGGAGTCCGCGACCCTCAAGGTGGACGGCAAGGCGAAGGCCCTGCAGGCCGCCGGCCGGCCGGTCATCAGTTTCGCCGCGGGCGAGCCCGATTTCCCCACCCCGGAGCACATCGTCGAGGCGGCCCTGTTGGCCGTCCGCGACCCGAAGAACCACCGATACACCCCCGCGGCCGGACTGCCCGACCTGCGGGACGCCATCGCGGCCAAGACGCTCCGCGACAGCGGCCTGGCGATCTCACCCAGCCAGGTGGTCGTCACCAACGGTGGCAAGCAGGCCGTCTACCAGGCCTTCGCCACGCTGCTCGACCCGGGCGACGAGGTTCTCGTGCCCACGCCCTACTGGACCACTTACCCGGAGTCGATCCGGCTGGCCGGCGGCGTGCAGGTCGACGTCTTCGCCGGCAGCGACCAGAACTACCTCGTCACCGTGGAGCAGCTCGAGGCGGCACGCACGCCGCGCACCAAGGTGCTGCTGTTCGTGTCGCCGTCCAACCCCACCGGGGCCGTCTACTCCCCCGAGCAGACGAAGGCAATCGGCGAGTGGGCCGAGGAGCACGGCCTCTGGATCATCAGCGATGAGATCTACCAGAACCTCACCTATGACGGAGTGCGCGCCACCTCGATCGTGGAGGCCGTCCCCGCGCTGGCCGACCGCACCATCCTGGTCAACGGCGTCGCCAAGACCTACGCGATGACCGGCTGGCGGCTCGGCTGGATGGTCGGCCCGCAGGACGCGATGAAGGCCGCAGCCAACCTGCAGTCGCACCTGTCGTCGAACGTGTCGAACATCTCCCAGCGCGCCGGGATCGCCGCCCTCACTGGGCCTCAGGATGCCGCAATCGCCATGCGGGACGCCTTCGACCGCCGCCGCCAGATCATCGTCGCCGAGCTGAACAAGATCCCCGGCATCGTCGCGCCGACGCCGCAGGGCGCGTTCTACGTCTACCCCGACGTCACCGGCCTGCTCGGACGCACCTGGGGCGGCGTCACCCCGACCACGTCCCTGGAGCTGGCCGACCTCATCCTGGACCAGGCCGAGGTCGCCGTCGTGCCCGGCGAGGCATTCGGCCCCAGCGGCTACCTGCGTTTCTCCTACGCGCTCGGCGACGCCGCACTGCTCGAGGGAGTGCAGCGCCTCCAGCGACTCTTCGCGTAGCCCGGCGGCGCTTTTCCGCGCCTTGCCGCGCCGGCACGGCCTGCCGTTCACCAGCCCGGCCCGTACGTGGTGCGCCCTGTCGACGGTCCTGACCCTGCGCCAACCGGTGGCAGCCGGTGACTACTTGATTCGTTGGCGGATGCCGCGCGTCACCATGCACGAACCCCTCGCCGGCCGGCGAGGTCACGCTCTGCTTCGCCGCCACCCTGCGCCGTCGAGGCTGGACAGGTCAGGTTCGCGCAGGTGCATCCGCACCCCTCACGGGTGTCGTTTCGTCGTCGACGCTTCCTCCGAGGGGCCGGGCATGGGACTCTTTTCTCATGGAACTTTCTTTCCCGGTCGTGCGCGTGCGCGACCTGCACAAGTCCTACGGAGCCTTCGAGGCGATTCGCGGGATCAGCTTCGATATCGAGGCCGGGGAGACCTTCGCCCTGCTGGGTCCGAACGGGGCCGGGAAAAGCACCGCGATCGAGATCCTCGAGGGCTACCGCGACCGTTCCTCCGGCGAGGTGAGCGTGCTCGGCGTCGACCCGCAGCGCGGCGGCCTGGCCTGGAAGTCGCGCCTCGGCATCGTGCTGCAGTCCACCGGGGAGAGCGGCAACGTCACCGTCACCGAGCAGCTCACCCACTTCGCCGGCCTCTACCCGCGGCCCCGTCGCGTGGCCGAGGTGATCGAGGCCGTGGGCCTGGAATCACAGGCCAAGACCCGCATCAGCAAACTCTCCGGCGGGCAGCGCCGCCGCGTCGACGTGGCGCTGGGCATCATCGGCCGGCCCGAACTCCTGTTTCTGGACGAGCCGACCACGGGCTTCGACCCCGAGGCTCGGCACCAGTTCTGGGGCCTCGTGCGCCGGCTGAAGGCCGAGGGCACCACCATCCTGCTCACCACCCACTACCTCGACGAGGCCGCCCAACTGGGTGACCGGGCCGGCGTGATCAACGACGGGCTCCTGATCGACATCGGCGCCATCGGTGAGATCGGCGGGGCGGATGCGCGGGTGCCGCTCGTGCGCTGGCGGGAACCGTCCGGGGTACTCAGGGAAAAACGCACACCGGAACCGGCGCGACTCGTGGCCGAGCTCGTGGCGGCATCCGGTGCCGAACCCGCCGAGCTCGAGGTGATCCGGCCCAGCCTGGAGGACATCTACCTCGGCCTGGTGCGCGGCAGCCGGGCACTGAACGACGACGCAGACGCGAACACGGCGGATCTCCTCGAGGACGACACGGAGGTGCTCGCATGAGCAACAACGAGACCGGGTCCGGCAGCCGCGGCACCTCGACGACCGCTGCGGCGAGCGCCGAGGGCCGCCGACCGAGCACTCGACCGGGCACCGGGCTGGTCACGGTGCTGCGGGTGGGCTTATCCCGGGTCGGCTACGAGACCCGGATGTACTTCCGCACCACGGACAGCGTGTTCTTCACCTTCCTGTTCCCGTTCATCATGCTGGCCATCTTCACGGCCGCGTTCGGCTCCTCCGGCAATATCGGGACCGCGCCGGACGGCAGCGGCGGCATCAGCGTCGGCGCCTACTACCTGCCCGGGATGCTCGCCGCGGGCATGCTGCTCTCGGGGGTGCAGAACCTCGCGGTCGACATTGCCGGGGAGAAGGGCGACGGCACGCTCAAACGTCTCGGGGGAACCCCGCTCTCGCCGCTGAGCTACTTCATCGGCAAGATTGGGCAGGTGCTGGTCACCGGCGTCTTCCAGGCGGCGCTGCTGATCCTGGTGGCGCGAGTCCTGCTCGGCATCGACCTGCCGACCGACCCCGAGAAATGGCTGACCTTCGCCTGGGTGTTCCTGCTCGGCGTCATCACGAGCGCCTTCCTCGGCATCGCGCTCTCCGCCCTGCCGCGCTCCGGCAAGAGCGCCACCGCCGTGGTCATCCCCATCGTGCTGGTCCTGCAGTTCATCTCCGGCGTCTACCTGCAGTTCTACCTGCTTCCCGACTGGATGCAGAACGCGGCCAGCGTGTTCCCGCTGAAGTGGATGGCACAGGGCATGCGTGGCGTGTTCCTGCCCGACAGCTTCGCGAGCCTCGAGCAGAATGAATCCTGGGACTTCCCGCTGATCGCGCTGAACCTGCTCATCTGGCTGGTCGTGGGGCTGGTGCTCAGCCGGGTCACGTTCCGCTGGATCCGCAAGGACACCTAGACACCCGGCATTGTCGGCTCGGGGCACCGCGAGCACACTGGCAGCATGACGGATGCACCCGAGAGCCAGACGACGCCGTCGGCCGCAGGGCTCGGCTCGGTCGCCGACCCCGGCGGGAGCAACCCCGGCGGGAGCAACGACTTCTTCGCCGCGATCCGCTCCACGGGCATTGTGCGCGCCAGCGACCGCTGGCTGGCCGGCGTCTGCGCCGGAGTCGCCCTCCGGACGGGACTGAACCCCACGCTGGTGCGGGTCGTGACGATCATGCTGGGCATCCTCGGCGGTCCGGTTCTGTTCGCCTATGCGGTCGGCTGGGCGCTCCTGCCCGACGCGACCGGTCGCATCCATGCCGAGCAGGCCGTTCGCGGCGTCTTCGAGCCCGCCATGATCGGGATCATCGCGCTGGTTGCCATCAGCTTCGCCTCCTACACGCGCAGCCGGTGGTGGCAGACCCCGGCGCCCGGGCTGCCCGACTGGCTGGCGACCACGCTCGCGGTGGGCTGGAGCGTCGGAGTGACGATCGGGCTCATCTGGCTCGTGCTCTTCCTCGCCCGGCGCACCACGGCGCCGGGCACCGGGTACTCGCACAGCGCCGCGGCGCACGGAACCGGAACCGGGTCCGCGGCCGGGGCGATGCAGCACTCCGGAGCAGCGGGCAGTTCCGCGACGGCCTGGACAGCCGGGGCAGCCGGCACCACCGGGGCAGCCGCCACCGTTGGCGGCACCGTCACCGGCGGCGGCCCGG
>NZ_SOGK01000136.1:0-57211 GCF_004564305.1 Cryobacterium sp. TMT3-29-2 | reverse complement strand
GTTCGAGGGCCTTCAGGCGACGCTGCAACATCCACTCCGGCTCGCTCTTGAGGTTGGAGATGTCGGTCACCACCTCCGGCGAGATGCCACGGCGAGCGGAGGCCCCGGCAGCGTCGGAATCCGACCAACCGAATTCATACACGCCGAGCCCCGAAAGTTCAGGGCGGTCAAGCAGGACGTCAGACATATCTACCTCTTCTCCCATCCACGGCAACCCGGATATCAGTCCGGTCATTCCCAGAATGGCCTCCAGCGGAGACCCGGTCGGGGAACGGGTTGTGTGGGCGGCTACGTTGCGTACCTAAGATGTTTAAGAACGACGGGGTGGTGCGCCGCGATTATGTCAACCGCTGTGTTCCCGCCCATGAAACACCTAATTCTACAGGCTGGCGACGGGATCCTTCGTGCGACCCGGCGTTTTCACATGTGGTCCATTGAAGAGGGAGCAGAACCGGTGAATCGAATTGCGGCGTGGTTGCCGAACAGGATCGACAGGCGCGTGCGGGTGATCGCGTGGGTCTACCTCGCCGCCCAGATTCTTCTGGTCGGCACGGGCGGCCTCGTGCGCCTGACCAGCTCGGGCCTCGGCTGCCCCACCTGGCCCAAGTGCACCGCCGATTCCCTGGTCAACACGCCCGAGATGGGAATCCACGGCTTCATCGAGTTCGGCAATCGCCTGCTCGGGATCGCCCTCGGCCTGATCGCCATCGCGGCGTTCCTTGCCGTCGTCCGCCTGCGCAAGGAGCGCCCTGACCTGTTCTGGATCGCCCTGCTGGCGGGCCTGGGCATTCCCGCTCAGGCCGTCATCGGCGGGATCAGCGTCCTCGCGCAGCTGAACCCGTATGTGGTCGGCTTCCACTTCGTGATCTCCGTGATCCTGGTATCGCTGTGCACCGTCTTCGTGCACCGCGTCTACACCGGTCGGGTGCAACGCACCCTCGCGGTGCCGGTCCGGTACCGGACGCTGGCCTACGTGACCAGTGCGGTCGTGTTCATCACGATCCTCGTCGGCATCCTCACCACCGGCTCCGGCCCGCACGCCGGCGACGCGGATGCTCCGCGCACCGGCCTCGACCCCGAAGTCCTGCAGCACGTGCACAGCTGGCCGGCCTATGCCACCGTGGTCCTCACCGTGATCCTCCTGGTCGCCGCCTTCTCGCGCGCCCTGCCCACGCAGGGCTGGGCCCTGCTGCTGCTGCTCGTCGAGGCCATGCAGGTCGGCGTCGGCCTGATCCAGTCCAACACGGGGCTCCCGGCCGGGCTGGTCGGCATCCACATGGTGCTTTCCTGCGTGCTCGTTGCCGTCATGACCGCGCTGGTCCTTGATCTCCGCGCACCGGTCGACATGCGCCTGTCACCGCTGGCAACCGACGCCGCTCTGGTCGGACGCCGCTAGCCGATGCCGTCGCCCCAGGCGCTTCTCTAGAACGGGAGCAGCGGGTCAACCCCGACGGCCAAGAACAGCAGGGTGAGGTACGCGATCGACCCGTGGAAGACGCGCATCGGGGACACCTCCGCATGGCGGATCGCCATGCCGTAGAGCCGGTGCGTTTCGTAGATGAACCAGGCGCCGGTGACCAAGGCCACGAAAAGGTACAACAGACCCATGTCGGCGATCGGCACGAGCAGTAGCGAGCAGGCGACGGTCGCCCAGGCGTAGAGGATGACCTGCAGGCCCACCTGACTCCGGCCCCGAACGACGGCAAGCATCGGCACCCCCGCCGCCTGATAGTCGTCCCGGTATTTCATGGACAGCGGCCAGTAGTGCGGCGGCGTCCAGAGGAAGATGATCAGGAACAGGATGAACGGCGGCCATGACAGGTCGCCGGTCACGGCCGCCCAGCCGATCAGCACCGGCATGCAGCCCGCGATCCCGCCCCACACGATGTTCTGGGCCGTGCGCCGTTTCAGCACCATCGTGTAGAAGACGACATAGAGCAGGATGGCGGCGAGCGACAAGGCCGCGGCGAGCCAGTTCGTGAAGGCCAGCAACCAGAGAATGGATGCCAATCCGACCAGCCACGCGAACACCAGCGCCTGCCGGTCGGAGAGCTCCCCCGTGACCAGTGGGCGATTCCGGGTGCGCTTCATCACCCGGTCGATGTCCCGGTCGAGGTAGCAGTTGAATGCCCCGGCCGAGCCGGCACTGAGGGAACCGCCGATCAGGGTCGCAAGGACCAGCCACAGGCTCGGGATGCCCTGCTCTGCCAGGATCATCGTGGGAGCGGTCACCACCAGAAGCAGCTCCACGACCCGCGGCTTGGTCAGCGACAGGTAGGCCCTGGCCGTGCGGCGGAACGTGCGCGGGGTGCTCAGGATGTAGGTTTCGGCGGCTCCGGGCATGGCTCCTCCAATGCTGGTGACAGTGAATGTGATTCTAGGCGACCAGCCGGAACCGGGACCGTCGACGGCCCGCTCGGGTGCGCCACGGAAGGACACATCACCGGGTCCGAACCGGCGTTGCCTATACTGGGGCATGCTCGCCAATCTCGGTGCATGCATGCTGATCCACCGGAACCGGGCATCTGCTGCGACACCGTGATGACGCTGATGTCCTCGGGCGCGCACAATAGCGGGTGCGGGTTCTCAGCAACCTTCTCCCTTGTCTTCAGAAGGGTCAATACCAAGTGGCAGCACTGCAGTGGGATTCCATCGACAGCAAGGCGGTCGACACCGCACGCCTCCTCGCGGCCGACGCCGTGGAGAAGGTCGGGAACGGACATCCGGGTACCGCCATGAGCCTTGCTCCGGCCGCCTACCTTCTGTTCCAGAAGGTCATGCGGCGGGACCCGTCCGACAACGAGTGGATCGGTCGTGACCGCTTCATCCTCTCGGTCGGACACAGCTCGCTCACCCAGTACGTTCAGTTGTACCTGGGCGGCTACGGCCTCGAGCTCGACGATCTGAAGGCGCTGCGCACCTGGGGTTCCAAGACCCCCGGGCACCCGGAATACGGTCACACCGACGGAGTCGAGATCACGACCGGTCCCCTGGGCCAAGGACTGGCCTCCGCCGTCGGCTTCGCCTACGCCTCCCGCTTCGAGCGGGGACTGTTCGACCCGGATGCGTCCGCCGGCACCAGCCCGTTCGACCACTTCGTCTACGTGATCGCCGGAGACGGTGACCTGCAGGAAGGCATCACGAGCGAGGCTTCCTCCCTCGCCGGACACCAGCAGCTCGGCAACCTGAT
Organism: Cryobacterium sp. TMT3-29-2; assembly: GCF_004564305.1. Taxonomy (NCBI): domain Bacteria; kingdom Bacillati; phylum Actinomycetota; class Actinomycetes; order Micrococcales; family Microbacteriaceae; genus Cryobacterium; species Cryobacterium sp. TMT3-29-2. Next base: position 54,021 of record NZ_SOGK01000136.1, on the reverse strand, counting down.
CGCGATCTACGACAGCAACCAGATCTCCATCGAGGACGACACCAACATCGCCTTCACCGAGGACGTCGCGGCCCGGTACGCGGCCTACGACTGGCACGTGCAGACCGTCGATTGGAAGAAGACCGGCGCCTACGTCGAGGACGTCGCCGCGCTCAACGACGCGATCGAGGCGGCCCAGGCCGTCACCGACAAGCCGTCGCTGATCATCCTGAAGACCATCATCGGCTGGCCCAGCCCGAAGAAGCAGAACACGGGCAAGATCCACGGTTCGGCGCTCGGCGCGGAGGAGCTGGCCGCCGTCAAGACGGTTCTCGGCTTCGACCCCGCGCAGACCTTCGAGGTCACCGACGAGGTCATCGCGCACACCCGCCGGGCCGTAGACCGCGGCGCCGCCGCGCACGCCGCCTGGACCGTCGAGTTCGACGCCTGGGCGACCGCGAACCCCGAGCGCAAACTCCTACTCGACCGGGTGCTCTCCGGCGACCTGCCCGACGGCGTCGACGCGGCCCTGCCCGTCTTCGCCGCCGGAACGGAGGTGTCGACCCGTGCCGCGTCCGGCAAGGTCCTGACCGCCCTCGGCGCCGTCATCCCCGAACTCTGGGGCGGCTCCGCGGACCTCGCCGAATCGAACAACACCACCATCGCTGGTGCGGCCTCGTTCATCCCGGCCGAGCACTCCACCGGTGAATGGACCGGCGACCGGTACGGCCGTGTGCTGCACTTCGGCATCCGTGAACACGCCATGGCCGCCATTCTCAACGGCATCGTGCTGCACGGGAACACCCGCCCCTTCGGCGGCACCTTCCTGATCTTCAGCGACTACATGCGACCGGCCATCCGTCTGGCCGCACTGATGCAGTCCCCGACGATCTTCGTCTGGACGCACGACTCCGTCGCCCTCGGCGAGGACGGTCCCACCCACCAGCCGATCGAGCAGCTCGCAACCCTGCGCGCCATCCCCGGACTCGATGTGGTGCGCCCCGGCGACGCCAACGAGGTGTCCTGGGCGTGGAAGACCATCCTCGAGCGTCGCCAGGGCCCGGCCGGCATCGTACTGACCCGCCAGAACATTCCCGTGTTCGAACGCGGCGAGGGCGACGCCACCGGCGACGTGCTCGCATCCGCCCAGAACGTCGCGAAGGGCGCCTACGTGCTCGCCGAGGCGCAGGGCGGAACCCCCGACGTGATCCTGATCGGCACCGGCTCCGAGGTGCAACTCGCCCTCGCGGCCCGCGAGCAGCTCCAGACGGAGGGCATCAGCGCGCGCGTCGTCTCCGCCCCCAGTCTCGAATGGTTCAGGGAGCAGAGCGCCGAGTACCGCGAGTCGGTTCTGCCGGCATCGATCACCGCCCGGGTGTCGGTCGAGGCGGGCATCGCGTTGACCTGGGACAAGTACGTCGGCGACCGCGGCCGCAGCGTCTCGATCGAGCACTTCGGTGCGTCGGCCGATTACAAGACCCTGTTCCGTGAATTCGGCATCACGACGGATGCCGTCGTGGCCGCCGCCAAGGAATCCCTCGCCGCGCACTGAGATCGCCGCGCCGCGACACCGCACACACCTGATTACCCTGCATTCCAAGGAGATACGAAATATGACTGAAACCACTCCCCTCGCCGAGCTGTCACTGGCCGGCGTCAGCATCTGGCTGGACGACCTGTCCCGTGAGCGCATCGCTTCCGGCGGCCTGGCGAACCTGATCGACACGAAGAACGTCGTCGGCGTGACCACCAACCCGACGATCTTCGCCGGCGCCCTCAGCAAGGGCGAGGCGTACGCGGAGCAGGTGGCCGCTCTTGCCGCCGCCGGAACCAGCGTGCACGACGCCGTGTTCGAGATCACCACCGACGATGTGACCGCGGCCAGCGACATCTTCCGCCCCGTCTACGATCGCACCCACGGCGTCGACGGGCGCGTCTCGATCGAGGTCGAGCCCGGACTGGCCCACGACGCGGCCGGCACGGTCACGCAGGCCCAGGCACTGTGGGCGAAGGTCAACCGGCCCAACGCCATGATCAAGATCCCCGCCACGGTGGAAGGCCTCGACGCGATCACCGCGACGATCGCCCTCGGTATCAGCGTCAACGTCACCCTGATCTTCAGCCTCGAGCGTCACCGCCAGGTCATCAACGCGTACCTGTCCGGCCTGGAGAAGGCCAAGGCGGCCGGCATCGACCTCGCCACGATCCACTCCGTGGCATCGTTCTTCGTGTCGCGGGTCGACACCGAGATCAATGCCCGCCTCGAGGTCATCGGCACGGATGCCGCGCTCGCCCTCAAGAGCAAGGCCGGCGTCGCGAACGCCCAGCTCGCCTACCAGGTCTACGAGGAAGCCTTCTCCACCGAGCGCGCCCTCGGCCTGATCAGCGCCGGCGCCAACAAGCAGCGTCCCCTCTGGGCCTCCACCGGCGTCAAGGACACCACCCTCCCCGACACCCTCTACGTGACCAACCTGGTCGCGCCCGAGGTCGTCAACACCATGCCCGAGAAGACCCTCGACGCCACACTCGACCACGGCGTCATCCCCGCCAATTCCATCACCGGAGCGTACGACGAAGCCAACCGGGTCCTCGACGCCCTCGCCAACGAGGGTGTTTCGTACAACGACGTCACCCAGGTTCTCGAAGCCGAAGGCGTCGCCAAGTTCATCATCTCCTGGAACGAACTCCTCGACACCGTGACCGCTGCGCTCGACGCCGCCAAGGCGACCGAGACCGAGGCCGCGCTGTGAGTTTCCGAATCTCGGTCACCGGCGCGGCGGCGGAGGCCGTTCGCACCACGGTCCCGACCCTGGTGGCCGACCTCGTCGCATCCGGGATCACCGCCCTCGACCCGGCCCTCTGGGGTCCGGACGCCGAAGCCGAAGCCGCGAAGCGACTCGGCTGGACGGAGTCCGTCGCGGATTCCCGCCCGTTGGTCCCGGAGATCCTCGCCCTGCGTGACTCCCTGCGGGCCGCCGGCGTCACCCGCATCGCCCTCGCCGGCATGGGCGGCTCGTCGCTGGCCCCCGAGGTCATCACCCGCACCTCGGGCGTGAACCTCACCGTGCTCGACTCGACCGACCCCGGGCAGGTCCTCGCGGCCCTCGGCGAGGACCTGGCCGTGACGGCACTCGTCGTGTCATCGAAGTCCGGATCCACCGCCGAGACCGACAGCCAGCGCCGCGTCTTCGAGCGCGCGTTCCGCAAGGCCGGTATCGACCCCGTCGAGCGCATCATCATCGTGACCGACCCCGGTTCCCCGCTCGACGCGGACGCCCGCGCCGTTGGCTACCGCGTCTTCAACGCGGACCCGACGGTCGGCGGACGTTTTTCGGTACTGACCGCGTTCGGACTTGTCCCCTCCGGCCTCGCCGGCGTCGACATCGCCGAACTGCTCGACGAGGCGGAGGCCATTTCGCTCTCCCTCGCCGTGGACAGCCCCGAGAACCCGGGCCTCATCCTGGGTGCGGCCATCGCCGCGACCACCCCACGCCGCGACAAGCTCGCGATCGTCGCGGACGGTACCCACATCGTCGGTTTCCCGGACTGGGCCGAACAGCTCATCGCCGAATCCACCGGCAAGCAGGGCATCGGCATCCTCCCGGTCGTGCTCGACCCGGACGCCCCCGAACTGGCGCTGAACCTCCCGGACCTTCAGGTTGTGCGCCTAGTCGCCGACGCCGGCCTCCACGTGTTCCCCGACGACAACGGACGCGATGAGATCCGGGTCAGCGGCACCCTCGGCGCGCAGTTCCTCGTCTGGGAGTACGCCACGGCCGTCGCCGGCCGCCTGCTCGGAATCAACCCGTTCGACCAGCCGGATGTCGAGGCCGCGAAGAACGCGACTCGCGGCCTGCTCGACGCCCGCCCCGAGCCGGCCCCGGCCGCGTTCATCTCGGACGGAATCGAGATCCGCGGCACCGCGCACGTGATCGGGGCCGCCAGCGACCTGGCTTCCGCTGTCGATGCCCTGATCGAGGAGCTGGGCACGGACGGCTACATCTCAGTGCAGGCCTACGTCAACCGGCTCGCATTCCCGCAGCTCGCCGAAATCCGCGACCTGCTGGCAGCACTGGCCAAGCGCCCGGTCACGTTCGGCTGGGGACCCCGTTTCCTGCACTCCACCGGCCAGCTGCACAAGGGCGGACCGGCCTCCGGCGTGTTCCTGCAGATCCTCACCACCCCGGACGTCGACCTCGACATCCCGGAGCGCCCCTTCACGTTCGGGGAACTCATCCAGGCCCAGGCCAGCGGTGACGCCAGCGTGCTGGCGGACCACGGTCGCCCGGTGCTGACGCTGACGCTGACCGACCCGGCGACAAACATCACGACCCTGTTCGACGCCCTGCGCTAGACCGTTCGGCGCCGGCCACCCGGCCGGCGCCGGATTCGATCGTGCTCGACCGCCACACCTCGAAGGAGCTGCATGTCCCCGGTGGAAATCACCCCGGAGTTCAATCCACTGCGTTCACCGAACGACTACCGTCTGAATCGTATCGCCGGGCCCAGCAGCCTCGTGATCTTCGGCGTCACCGGTGACCTGTCGCGGAAGAAACTCATGCCGGCCGTCTATGACCTGGCCAACCGCGGCCTGCTTCCGCCGGGCTTCGCGCTCGTCGGATTCGCTCGCCGGGACTGGACCGACGAGGACTTCATGAAAGTCGTGCACGACTCGGTCAAGGAGTACGCGCGCACGGAGTTCAACGAGGACGTCTGGACCCAGCTGGCCGAGGGCATCCGTTTCGTTCCGGGGTCCTTCGACGACGCCGCGTCGTTCCAGCTACTCAAGGACACCATCGCCCAGCTCGACCGGGAGCGCGGGACGATGGGGAACCATGCGTTCTACCTGTCGATCCCGCCGAAGGCGTTCCCCCAGGTCACGGAGCAGCTCCGTCGCTCCGGCCTGGCCGAGCAGACAGACGGGCAGTGGCGGCGGGTCGTGATCGAGAAGCCTTTCGGCAGCGACCTGCAGACCGCGCGCGAATTGAACGCCGTCGTCGAGTCGGTCTTCCCGCCCGACTCGGTCTTCCGCATCGACCACTACCTGGGCAAGGAGACCGTGCAGAACATCCTGGCCCTGCGCTTCGCCAACCAGCTGTACGAGCCGATCTGGAACGCCCACTTCGTCGACCACGTTCAGATCACCATGGCCGAAGACATCGGCGTGGGTGGCAGAGCCGGCTACTACGACGGTATCGGCGCGGCCAGGGACGTCATCCAGAACCACCTTCTGCAGCTCCTGGCGCTGACCGCCATGGAGGAGCCCATCTCCTTCGACGCGGCCGACCTGCGCACGGAGAAGGAGAAGGTCCTCGCTTCCGTTCGGCTTCCTGACGACCTGGCTCGCGGCACCGCCCGGGGCCAGTACACCGGCGGCTGGCAGGGCGGCGAGAAAGTCCTGGGTTTCCTGGACGAGGAGGGGATGGACCCTGAATCGATCACCGAAACGTATGCCGCGTTGCGGCTGACCATCGAGAACCGGCGTTGGTCGGGAGTCCCGTTCTACCTGCGTGCGGGCAAGCGGCTGGGCCGCCGGGTCACCGAGATCGCCGTGGTCTTCAAACGCGCCCCCCAGCACCTCTTCGGGAAGGGCAACTCCGCACCCTTGGGCGAGAATGCCCTGGTCATCCGGGTACAGCCCGACGAGGGCGTCACCATCCGGTTCGGCTCCAAGGTGCCCGGCGCCGGCATGCAGGTGCGCGATGTGACGATGGACTTCGGCTACGGGCATGCCTTCACGGAGGCCAGCCCCGAAGCCTACGAGCGTCTGATCCTCGACGTGCTCCTGGGTGACCCGCCCCTCTTCCCCCGGCATGAGGAGGTCGAGCTCTCCTGGAAGATCCTCGACCCGATCGAGGACTTCTGGGCGGAGCAGGGCCAGCCGGAGCAATACCGGCCCGGAACCTGGGGTCCTGCCTCAGCCGATGAACTGCTGTCCCGAGACGGCCGACACTGGAGACGCCCATGATCGTCGATCTGCCCAACACCACCACCTCCAAGATCTCGAAGTCCCTGGTGCGCATCCGTGAGGAAGGCGGTGCCGTGGCCCTCGGCCGTGTCCTCACGCTGATCATCGCGTCGACCATGGGCCGCGAGGAAGAGGCCATCGAAGCCGCCAACGACGCGTCCCGGGAACACCCCATGCGCGTGATCGTTCTGTCGACGATGGACCAGGACGCCACCGCCGCTCCGCTCGCCCCCCGGGTCGACGCGGAGATCCGCGTCGGTGGCGACGCGGGCGCCAGCGAGGTGATCGTGCTGCGCGCCTACGGCGAGGCCGCCAGCGACCCGGAGAGCCTGGTTATGGGCCTGCTCCTGCCCGATGCCCCGGTCGTGGCCTGGTGGCCGGGTGTGGCGCCGACCGTGCCCGCCGAATCGCCACTCGGACGCATCGCCCACCGGCGCATCACGGATGCCTCCGCGCAGCCTGACCCGCAGGGCGCGCTGCACCACCTCTGCAGCTCCTACCGGCCCGGCGACACGGACTTCGCCTGGACCCGGCTCACCCTCTGGCGTGCCCAGCTCGCGGCCGTCCTCGACCAGCCGCCGTACCTGCCCGTGACCGCGGTGCAGGTGTCCGGTGCCGCGGACTCCCCATCCACGACCCTGCTTGCCGCCTGGCTCGCCCTGCAGTTGCAGGTCCCCGTCGAGTACGAGTTCACCACGGGGCCTCTGTCCCACGGCATCCGAAGCGTACACCTGACCCGCTCGGCCGGGCTGATCTCGCTCGAACGCGACGTTCCCAATATCGCCAGACTCACCCAGCCCGGCCAGCCGGTCCAGGACCTCACCCTCAAGCGCCGAAGTCTGCGCGACTGCCTCAGCGACGAGCTGCGACGCCTCGACCCCGATGAGCTGTATGGTGAGGTCATCACGCGCGGCCTACCGCACCTTGACGATGTGGTCGCAGAACACAACGAAGGACGACCGTGACCAACGAACGACGCGTACTCGTGCACCCCGATCGGGCGGCCCTGGCTGCCTCGGTTGCGGCACGTTTCATCACAACGACCGTGGACCTCCTGCATGAACAGGGTGAGGTCAACGTCGTCCTGGCCGGCGGGACCGTCGCAATGGAGGTCCTGGCGGCTGTCAACGCCTCTGCGGCCCGCGACACCATCGACTGGGACCAAGTCACCTTCTGGTGGGGCGACGAGCGCTGGGTGCCCAAGAAGCACCCCGACCGAAACGAGCTCCAGGCCCGCACGGCCCTGCTCGATCACATCCGGATCCCGGAGGGGAACATCCACCCGTTCGCCGCCTCCGACGAGGGGGTCGACCTTGACGCCGCCGTCGAGGAGTACGCCGCATTGCTTGAGTCCTCCTCGATCGAGGGAACCGACCTGCCGCGTTTCGACATCACCTTCCTCGGCGTAGGCCCGGACGGCCATGTCGCCTCCCTGTTCCCGCACCAGCCCGGTATCCGCGAGCACGGCAAGAGCGTGCTCGCCGTGCGCAACTCCCCCAAGCCCCCGTCGGAGCGGCTCAGCCTCAGCCGCCCGGCCCTGAACTCCTCACGATGCGTGTGGATGGTGCTGGCCGGTCCGGACAAGGCCTCGGCACTCGGACTCGCCCTCGCGGGCGCGAGTCGCGACGAGGTTCCCGTGGCGGGCATCAAGGGCCGCCGGTACACGAACTTCTTCGTCGACCGGGAGGCGGCTGCGGAGGTACCCGAGAACCTCACCGCGTCGAACTTCTAAACGCGGCCACCGCCCCTGCTGAACCCGCTCAATGTGAAAGGCCCCGACCGGAGTCGGGGCCTTTCACATTGAACCAGATGCGTCAGTTCGTCGCGGACAATTTTCCCCGGCGCACGCGAAGCTGCTGCAGCGCCTCCTCGAGAAGCGACTCTGCCTCTTCCTCGGTACGGCGTTCCTTCACGTACGCGAGGTGCGTCTTGTACGGTTCGAGTTTGACCACCGACGGCGGATTCTCCTTGTCGCGCCCGGCCGGGAGCCCCGACGACGGGCAATCGATCGTTTCGGGGATCTCCTCGTCGGGGAGGTTCGCCGCAAAATATCGAACGGTCTCGTTGCCGAGGGCGTCCCAATAAGACACTTTGATGCGGTCCGCGTGAAAGCCGCGGTCCTGCTCGCCCATGGGGCCGGCACCGACCCGGGATCCTCTGATTGCGCTGCCACCAGATGCCATTATGTTCCTCCGCTTGAAAAGGGCGTTGAAGCCGATTGACCGGTTGAGCCGAAGCTCGTCGAACCTGTGAAACGGGCGGCTAAAGCCCCGTGTCGAACTTGGTGATGAGTCCCAGGATCACGATGCAGGTGATCCAGAGCAGCCCCAGGATGACGGTGATCCGATTGAGGTTGCGCTCCGCGACCCCGGACGCGCCGAGGTTGGAAGTGACACCTCCGCCGAACATGTCGGACAGACCGCCACCACGCCCCTTGTGAAGCAAAATGAGCATGGTCAGCAGGAGGCTCGTAATTCCGAGCAACACCTGCAACACAACCTGGAGAATCTCCACGCGAAACCTTTCACAGTGCGATGGGCACAAGAAACCCATCAAGATCAGTGATAATCATAGCCTGACTCACGAACCAGCCCACCGACCCCCTGTTGGGGGCCGGTGGGCTGGTTACGTCCTGCTGTCGAGGTGAGACAGCAGTTTTCATGCAGTCGTCCTGTTACAGACCGACGTGCTGCTGGAACCGGACGATGCTCGAGAACTCGTCGATGTCCAGGCTGGCGCCGCCCACGAGGGCGCCGTCGACGTTCGGTTCGCGCATGAAGCCCGCGATGTTCGAACCCTTCACGGAACCGCCGTACAGGATGCGGGTCTTGTCGGCCACATCCTGACCCAGCGTCTCCTTCAGCACGAGACGCAACTGCGCCGCAACCTGCTCGGCCTGCTCAGGCGTTGCCGCCTTGCCGGAACCGATCGCCCAGACTGGCTCGTAGGCAACGACGAAGTCGGCCGCGTTGGTCACGCCGGACAGGGCCGCCCGCAACTGGGCGACCGGCACGGCGCTCGGACCGTGCAGTTCCAAGTCTGCGGCGGACTCGCCGACGCAGATGATCGGAACCAGGTTGTGCTTGAGCGCTGCCGCGACCTTCGCCGCGACGACCTCGTCAGTCTCGGCGTGCAGTGTGCGTCGCTCGGAGTGACCGATCAACACGTACTTGCACTCGAGCTGCGCGAGGAACGCGCCGGAGATCTCGCCGGTGAACGCACCCGAATCCTGAGCCGACAGGTCCTGACCGCCGAAAGCGATCGGTAGCTTGTCGGCGGAGACGAGCGTCTGCACGGAGCGGAGGTCGGTGAACGGTGGGAACACCGCAACCTCGACCGCGGCGACATCATGCTTCGCATCCTTGAGGTTCCACGCGAGCTTCTGGACGAATGCGATGGCCTGGAGGTGATCCAGGTTCATCTTCCAGTTGCCGGCGATCAGCGGAGTACGCCGTGGGTGTTCGTTTACTGCCATCCGAGGACCTCCAGTCCTGGCAGGCGCTTACCCTCGAGGAACTCGAGGCTGGCGCCGCCGCCGGTAGAAATGTGACCGAACCGGTCATCGGTGAAACCGAGGATGCGCACGGCCGCGGCCGAATCTCCGCCACCGACAACACTCAGGCCGTCGACCTCGGTCAGCGCGCCGGCCACCGCACGGGTGCCCTCGGCAAACGGTGCCATCTCGAACACGCCCATCGGGCCGTTCCAGAAGACCGTCTTCGACGACCGGATTATGTCGGCGAACGCCGCACCGGTTTCCGGACCGATGTCCAGGCCGAGACCGGAGGCACCGAAGGTGGTGTCCTCGATCGCGTTGGCCGGAGTGACCGCAACCTCGGCGTCTGCCCCGAATTTGGAGGCGACGACGATATCCGTCGGCAGCACGATCTTCACGCCCAGGCGCTCCGCTTCCAGAAGGTAACCGCGAACGGTCTCGATCTGGTCGACTTCCAGCAGGCTTGCGCCCACCTTGTGTCCCTGCGCGGCGAGGAACGTGTAAGCCATTCCGCCTCCGATGAGGAGCGAGTTGACCCGGGGCAGCAGGTGCCCGATCACGCCGAGCTTGTCGGACACCTTCGAGCCGCCCAAAACCACCGCGTACGGAGCTTCGGGCTTTTCGGTGAGGCGGTCCAGGACTTCGAGCTCCGCGGCGATCAGGAGCCCGGCCGCGCTGGGAAGGATCCCGGCGAGGTCGTACACGCTGGCCTGCTTGCGGTGCACGACGCCGAAGCCGTCCGAGACGAGCACGTCACCCAGAGCCGAAAGCTCCGTGGCGAATGATGCGCGCTCGGCGTCGTCCTTCGCGGTCTCCCCCGCGTTGAAGCGGAGGTTCTCGAGAACGACCACCTCACCGTCGGTGAGCGCGGCGACGGCGGCCTGCGCCGAAGCGCCGACCGTGTCGGTGGCGAAGGCCACGTCCGCGCCCAGGAGCTCGCCGAGGCGGGCCGCGACGGGAGCCAGGCTGTACTTGGCTTCCGGTGCGCCCTTCGGTCGGCCGAGGTGCGACACGATCACAACTCGGGCACCCTGCTCCATGAGCGCCTTGATGGTGGGCAGAGATGCCCGCACGCGGCCGTCGTCGGTGATCTGACCGTCTTGCAACGGCACATTCAGATCACACCGGACGATGACGCGCTTTCCGCCGAGCTGCCCCAGTGAATCGATAGTACGCAGCGTCACTGCGGACCCCGTTAGAGGCTCTTGGCGACGAGCGCGGTGAGGTCAACCATGCGGTTGGAGTAGCCCCACTCGTTGTCGTACCATGCGGAGAGCTTGACCTGGTCGCCGATGACACGCAGCAGGCCGGCGTCGAAGATCGAGGAGTGCGGGTCGGTGACGATGTCGCTCGAGACGATTTCGTCCTCCGTGTACATCAGGATGCCCTTGAGGGGACCCTCGGCGGCAGCCTTGTACGCAGCCTTGATGGCCTCGACGGTGACGGGGCGCTCGGCGACGACGGTGAGGTCGGTGATGGAGCCGGTGGGAACCGGAACGCGAAGCGCGAAGCCGTCAAGCTTGCCCTTGAGCTCAGGCAGAACCAGGCCGAGGGCCTTGGCGGCACCGGTCGAGGTCGGGATGATGTTCAGGGCGGCGGCGCGGGCGCGACGCAGGTCGGAGTGCGGGCCGTCCTGCAGGTTCTGGTCGGCCGTGTACGCGTGGATCGTGGTCATCAGGCCGTGCTTGATGCCGAAGTTGTCGTTGAAGACCTTCGCGAGGGGCGCGAGGCAGTTCGTGGTGCACGACGCGTTGGAGATGATGTCAAACTTGGCCGGGTCGTAGTCCGCCTCGTTGACGCCCATGACGATGGTTGCCGCGTCGCCGGAGGCGGGAGCGGAAACGATGACCTTCTTGGCACCGGCGGTGATGTGCTTGCGCGCATCCTCGGCCTTGGTGAAGCGGCCGGTGGACTCGATCACGATGTCGACGCCCAGTGCTGCCCAGGGCAGGTTGGCGGGGTCGCGCTCGGCGAGAACCTTAATCGGCTTACCGTTGACGAGGATGGTGTCTCCGTCGACCTCGACGGTGGCGGGGAGGCGACCGGTGATGGAGTCATATTTAAGAAGGTGAGCCAGCGTCTTCGCCTCGGTGAGGTCGTTCACGGCGACGATCTCGATGTCGCTGCCCTGGGCCAGGACGGCGCGAAGATAATTACGGCCAATGCGGCCAAATCCGTTAATACCAATCTTTACAGACACTGAGGTCTCCTATTGCTTGTGCGCGTGAGCGCGTTTTGGTGGGTGAATCGGACGGGCTGCGGGCCCCCGTGGGGCCCGGCTCCCCTTAGGAGAGGAGCAGCAGCCCGGTGGTCTTTTCGCGTGCGATGGTGAAGCGCTCCTGGACGTTGGCCCAGTTGACGATGTTCCAGAAGGCCTTCACGTAGTCCGCACGGACGTTGCGGTAGTCGAGGTAGTACGCGTGCTCCCAGACGTCGAGCATCAGAACCGGGATCGTGCCGGCCGCGAAGTTGGCCTGCTGGTCGAAGAACTGCTGAATGATCAGGCGCTGGCCGATCGAGTCCCAGGCGAGGACCGCCCAGCCGGAGCCCTGCACGCCGAGTGCCACAGCCGCGAAGTGGGCCTGGAACTTGTCAAAGGAACCGAAGTTGTCGTCGATCGCAGCGGCCAGGTCGCCGGTGGGCTTGTCTCCGCCGTCGGGTGACAGGTTGGTCCAGAAGATCGAGTGGTTGACGTGGCCGCCGAGGTTGAACGCGAGGTCCTTCTCGAGCTTGTTCACGTAGGTGAGGTTGCCGGTGTCGCGGGCCTCGGCCAGCTGGGCCAGGGCGGTGTTGGCACCGGTGACATAAGCCTGGTGGTGCTTGCCGTGATGGAGTTCCATGATTGTGCCGCTGATGCTTGGCGCGAGGGCCGAGTAGTCGTAGGCCAGAGCCGGAAGTGTGTATTCAGCCAATGTGCATCTCCTCTGTAGTCGTCGGCGCGAAATGCTCCGCCACCAGTTCGTGAGCAACCATTCCAGTCTACTCAGGATGCGGTGTTGCTGTGACGAACGTGGATGAACGCTGAATGTCGGGCGGTCAGACGTCGTCGAGGTCGGCTGGCAAGTTCGCGTCGGTGCCCGGCATGCCCAGGTCCGTCGCCTTCTTGTCGGCCATGGCCAGCAGGCGACGGATGCGGCCGGCGACGGCATCCTTCGTCATGGGCGGGTCGGCGTGATGGCCGAGCTCATCCAGGCTGGAGTCCCGGAAGGACAAGCGCAGCTCACCCGCGTAGCGAAGGTGCTCCGGGATCTCCTCGCCGAGGATTTCCATGGCGCGTTGCACGCGTGCGCACGCGGCGACCGCGGCCTGGGCGGAGCGGCGCAGGTTCGCGTCGTCGAAGTTGACCAGTCGGTTCGCGGTTGCACGCACCTCCCGGCGCTGGCGGAGGGCTTCCCAGTTCAGCACGGTCTCCTGAGCCCCCATCTGCACGAGCATGGCACCGATGGCGTCGCCGTCACGGATGACGACCCGGTGCACGCCCCGCACCTCGCGCGCCTTGGCAACGACTCCGAGGCGGCCGGCGGCTCCGACCAGGGCCATGGCGGATTCGTTCCCGGGGCAGGTGACCTCTAGCGCCGCCGAGCGGCCCGGATCGGTCAGGGACCCGTGGGCGAGGAAGGCGCCGCGCCAGACGGCGGCGATCTCTTCCTTCGAGCCCGTGGTGAGACGATTCGGCAGCCCGCGAATCGGACGCCGTCTCGCGTCGAGGAGTCCGGTCTGGCGCGCGAGCGTCTCACCGCCGTCGAGTACCCGCACCAGGTAGTGGCTGGCGCGCCGCAGGCCGGCGGCGGGGATCACGGTCACGTCGCTGCGCACGCCGTACAGCTCGGCAAGGTCCTTCCGCACGCGCCGCGCGAGCAGAGGGGTGTCAAGCTCCGACTCGATGGCGATCCGCCCGGAAATCATGTGCAGTCCGCCGGAGAAACGGAGGATGGTGGCCAGTTCCGCTGCACGCACCGTGGTCTTGGAAATTTCGACGCGAGCAAGCTCGTCTTTGACGTCGGCGGTGAGTGCCAATCGCTTGTCCATTCTGTCGTCCCGGCCTGATGTGGGGCCGAGTTGTAGTCGTGCCGGCTGGATTCGGCGCCTGCTGGGTGCAGTCGCCGTCGCCTTGTTATTCCCGTCCGAGGTCGCGATTCTTGACGCTGACCGCGACACCGGGGAAGTCCTTGACCAGTGCCGCTATTTCCGCGGCCATGGCGACCGAGCGGTGCTTTCCGCCCGTGCACCCGACCGCGATGGTCGCGTGGCGCTTGTTCTCCCGCTGGTAGCCCGCGAGGACCGGTTCCAAGGCGGCGGCGTAGTGCGCGATGAATTCCCGCGCCCCGGTCTGGGCGAGGACGAAGTCCCGCACCTCGGCGTCCTGGCCGTTGTGGCTGCGGAGTTCGGGAACCCAGAACGGGTTGGGCAGGAAACGGACGTCGGCGACCATGTCGACGTCGGTCGGCAGGCCGTACTTGAATCCGAAACTCATCAGCGTGACGTGCACCCCGGCGGCGTCCTCGGCCGCGAAACGGTCCGAGATCGACGTGGCCAGCTGGTGGATGTTGAGGTCGGAGGTGTCGATGACGAGGTCGCAGGACTCGCGGACGGCGCTCAGCTTGACGCGTTCGGCCGCGATCCCGTCGAGGATGGTGCCGTCGCCCTGCAGCGGATGCGGTCGGCGCACCGATTCGAACCGCCGCACGAGCACGTCGTCGCGGGCTTCAAGGAAGATGACGCGCACCTGAGACGTCTTCCGCAGAGAGTGCAGGATCTCCTGGAAGTCGGTGAAGAAGTCCCGGCCGCGGATGTCGACCACGGAGGCGATCTTGGGCAGGCTGGTACCGGCGCGGCCGACGAGTTCGGCCAGCGGGCGCAGCATCTGCGGCGGAAGGTTGTCCACGACGTACCAGCCCAGGTCTTCCAGGGCATTGGCCACGGTGGATCGGCCTGCGCCGGACATCCCCGTCACGATAAGCATTTCCTGCCTGTCGTTCTCCGTTGTCATTCTGGACTGCGCCTTCGATCGGGTGGAACCTAAGTGTCCAGCCTACCGATCAGCCGGGCCGTTCAAGCGCGCAAGTGCCGATGAATCGCCTCGGCCAGGACAGGACCGATGCCGCGAACCTCCGCGATCGCCTCCGCCGGAGCCTCCCTGAGCCGCACCACGGAGCCGAAATGCTGCAGGAGCACCTTGACCCTGGCCGGCCCGAGGCCGGGCACCTCGCCCAGCACCGACGTGATGTCCCGCTTCCTCCTCGACCGCTGGTGCATGATCGCGAACCGGTGCGCCTCATCGCGGATGCGCTGGATCAGGAATAGGGCGTCGCTGTTGCGCGGCAGGATCACCGGGTAGTCGGAGTCCGGCAGCCAGATCTCTTCGAGCCGCTTCGCGATTCCGCAGAGATGGATGCCGGTGACACCCGATTCGCGCAGCGCCCGTGCCGCCGCGGCCACCTGAGGCTGGCCGCCGTCGACGATGAGCAGGTTCGGCTGGTACCGGAACTTTTTGCGCTTCACCGTGGCGTCGGCCTCGACCTCCGGCGTCACCTCCTCGTCGGGGACCAGGTAGGCCAGGCGGCGGGTGAGCGTGCGATAGATGGAGTCCGTGTCATCCGTCGACTCGGGGATGCTGAACCGGCGGTACTCGTCGGTGCGAGGCAACCCGTCTTCGAACACCACCATGGACGCGACGATGTTGGTGCCGCTCAGGTGCGAGACGTCGTAGCACTCCATTCGGAGCGGCGCGGACGACATCTCCAATGCTTCCTGGATGTCTTCGAGTGCCTTGGACCGGGCGACGAAGTCGGAGCTCCGCCGGGTCTTGTAGAGCATCAGGGCGTGCTTGGCGTTCTGGGTGGCGGTGGCGAGCAGGGCGGCCTTCTCGCCGCGCTGGGCGGCGACGAGCCGCACCTTCCGCTTGCCGACGCCGGCCAGCCAGGTCTCCAGCGCCGCGGCATCGTCGGGCAACTCGGGCACCACGATCTCCCGGGGCGGCACGGCCCCCGACCCGTAGGCCGTGAGCATGATCGAGTCGATCAGGTCGCTCGTCGTGAGGTCGAGCTCCTTGTCGACCATCCAGCCGCGCACACCGCGGATTCGGCCGCCACGCACGATGAACAGCTGCACCGCCGCGGCGAGTTCATCCTGGTCGATGGCGAAGAGGTCGATGTCGACGCTGTCGCGGAGCACGACGGCGCTCTTCTCCAACACGGCGTTCAGCGCCCGCACCTGGTCACGCCTTTTCGCGGCGACCTCGTAGTTCTGGCTGACCGCGGCATCCTTCATCTCCGCGGTCAGCTGGTTGATCAGCTTGCGATCCTGGCTGCCCATGAAGCTGACGAATGCGTTCACGATCACCCGGTGTTCCTCGATGGAGACCAGGCCGGAGCAGGGGCCGAAGCACCGCCCGATCTGCCCGCCGAAGCACGGCTTGCCGGACTGCATGGCGCGTTTGTAGTTGGCGTTGTTACAGGTGCGGATCGGGAATGCCTTGAGCATCAGTTCGATGGTCTCGTGCACGGCCCACACCTTGGGGTACGGTCCGAAATACCGGGCCCCGCGGATGCCCGTGGTGCGGGTCACCAAGGCCCGCGGCGCCTCGTCGGCGAGGGTGACCGCGAGGTACGGGTAGGACTTGTCGTCCTTGAACTTCACGTTGAACGGGGGGTCGAACTCGTTGATCCAGGTCCACTCCAGCTGGAGGGCCTCGACCTCGGTACCGACGACCGTCCACTCGACCGATGCGGCCGTGGTGACCATGCGCCGGGTGCGCTCGTGCAGGCTGCTCAGCGGGGCGAAGTAGTTCGCCAGGCGGGCCCGCAGATTGTTGGCCTTGCCGACGTAGAGCACCCGCCCGGTTTCGTCGCGAAACCGGTATACCCCGGGGCTCGTGGGGATTTCGCCCGTCTTGGGGCGGTAGCTCAACGCGTCGGACATGATGTTTCCGGTGGCGGTCAGTGCGCCGCCAGGATCTCCTTGAGGAACATGCCGGTGTGGCTCTTCTTCACGGTGGCGACGTGCTCGGGGGTCCCCGTGGCGAGCACGCGGCCGCCGCCGGAGCCACCCTCGGGACCAAGGTCGATCACCCAGTCGGCGGACTTGATCACGTCGAGGTTGTGCTCGATCACGATCACGGTGTTGCCCTTGTCGACGAGACTGTTCAGAACGAGCAGCAGCTTGCGTACGTCTTCGAAGTGCAGGCCCGTCGTCGGCTCGTCGAGCACATAGACGCTGCGGCCGTTAGAGCGGCGCTGCAGTTCTGTGGCCAGCTTGACGCGCTGGGCCTCGCCGCCGGACAGGGTGGTGGCGCTCTGGCCGAGTCGCACATAACCGAGGCCGACCTCGACGAGGGTGTTCAGGAACCGGTGGATGGAGGTGATCGCCTCGAAGAAATCGGCGGCCTCGCTGATCGGCATGTCCAGTACCTCCGCGATGCTCTTGCCCTTGTAGTGCACGGTGAGGGTGTCGCGGTTGTAGCGCGCTCCCCCACAGACCTCGCAGGCGACGTAGACGTCGGGTAGGAAGTTCATCTCGATCTTGATCGTGCCGTCGCCCGAGCAGGCTTCACAGCGCCCACCCTTGACGTTGAAGCTGAAGCGTCCGGGCAGGTAACCCCGCGCCTTGGCTTCGATGGTTTCGGAGAACAGGGTGCGGATCTTATCGAAGACGCCGGTGTAGGTGGCCGGGTTGGAGCGCGGGGTGCGCCCGATCGGGGCCTGGTCGACGTGGATAACCTTGTCGAGCTGGTCGAGGCCGGTAACCCGGGTGTGCCGACCGGGGAGTTTGCGGGCACCGTTGAGGCGGTTGGCCAGAACCCGGTAGAGGATGTCGTTGACGAGGGACGACTTGCCGGAGCCGCTGACACCGGTCACGGCCGTGAACGTGCCGAGCGGGAAGCTGACCGACACCTTCTTGAGGTTGTTGGCCTCGGCCCCGATCACGGAGATCTCCCGGGCCGGGTCGATCGGGCGACGGATGGCCGGGGTCGGGATCGACTTGCGGCCGGCGAGGTAATCACCGGTCAGTGACTCCGTGTTGGTGAGCAGGTCGGCGTAGGAGCCGGAGTGCACGACGTGACCGCCGTTCACGCCGGCGCCCGGGCCGATGTCGACGACCCAGTCTGCGGCCTTGATTGTGTCCTCGTCATGCTCGACCACGATCAGAGTGTTCCCGAGGTCGCGCAGGGAGACCAGCGTCTCGATCAGCCGTCGGTTGTCGCGTTGGTGCAGTCCGATGCTCGGTTCGTCGAGCACGTAGAGCACCCCGGTCAGGCCGGAGCCGATCTGGGTGGCCAAACGGATGCGCTGCGCCTCGCCGCCGGAGAGGGTCGCCGCAGCCCGGGCCAGGTTGAGGTAGTTCAGGCCGACGCGGATCAGGAAGTCCAGGCGCGCCTTGATCTCGCGCAGAACCTGCGCGGCGATGACGGCCTCCCGGTCGGTCAGCTCGAGCTTGTTCATGAAACCGCAGGCGTCGGTGAGGCTGAGGTTGCAGACATCCGCGATGCTGGCCCCGTGCACCAGCACGGCGAGGACTTCGGGCTTGAGCCGGGTTCCGGAGCAGACCGGGCAGTCGACCTCGCGCAGGTACTCACCCCACCGGGCACGCTGGGTGTCCGACTCCGCCTGCAGGTACTGGCGTTCGATGTAGGGCACGACGCCCTCGAATCCGGAGGTGTAGCTCATCTCCCGGCCGTAGCGGTTCTTCCACTTCACCTTGACCTCGAAGTTGTCGCCGCGGAGCACGGCGTCCTGCACCTCGTCGGGCAGCTCGCCCCATGGGGTGTCGAGGGAGAAGTCCAGGTCGCGGGCGAGCCCGTCGAGGAGTTTCTCGTAGTACTGGAACAGCCCTTTGCCCTGGGTGGTCCAGGGCAGCACGACGCCCTCCGCGATGCTGAGCTCGGGGTCGCCGAGCAACAGGTCGGCGTCGACCGACATGCGCGTGCCGAGACCGGAGCACTCCGGGCAGGCACCGAAGGGCGCGTTGAAGGAGAACGTGCGCGGCTCGATCTCGGTGAGCTGCACGGGGTGGTTGTTGGGGCAGGAGAGTTTCTCCGAGTAGCTCTGCCAGGCCTCGTCGCCCTCCCGGTCGACGTAGTTGACCTGCACGATACCGTCGGTCAGTTTGAGCGCCGTCTCCAGGGAGTCGGTGAGTCGGCTCAGCAGGTCAGGGCCGGCGACCAGACGGTCGATGACCACGGAGATGTCGTGCTTGAGCTGCTTCTTCAGCACGGGCGGCTCGTTGAGCTGGATCTGGGTGCCGTCGACGATGGCGCGGGAGTAGCCGCCCGCGGCCAGTTCTTTGAACAGGTCGACGAATTCGCCCTTCTTCTGCGACACGACCGGGCTGAGCACCTGATAACGGATGCCCTCATCCAGTTCCATCAGTTGGTCGGCGATCTGCTGCACGGTCTGGGCCTGGATGACCTCACCGCAGACGGCGCAGTGCGGCACGCCGATGCGTGCCCAGAGCAACCGCATGTAGTCGTAGACCTCGGTGATGGTTCCCACGGTCGAGCGCGGGTTTCGGTTGGTCGAGCGCTGGTCGATCGAGACGGCGGGGCTCAACCCCTCGATGAAATCGACGTCGGGGCGGTCGACCTGGCCCAGGAACTGACGCGCGTATGCGGACAGCGATTCGACGTAACGTCGCTGTCCCTCCGCGAAGATGGTGTCGAACGCGAGCGACGACTTGCCGGAGCCGGACAGGCCGGTGAAGACGACCAGCGAATCGCGCGGGATTTCGAGGTCGACGTTGTGCAGGTTGTGCACGCGGGCGCCGCGGACGTTGAGTTTCGAGCCGGTCTCTACCTGGGAAATTGACACCATCCGATTCTATGCAGCGCCACGCGCTCCACCCTGCGAATCGGCACGCCCTGAGCGAACAAATGTTCGATATTCACCAGGGCGTGCGCTCTGTGGGTCAGATGTGGCCGGCCTTCTCCATTTGGCGCAGCTCGCGCTTCAGTTCGGACACCTCGTCGCGGAGGCGGGCCGCGAGCTCGAACTTGAGCTCTCCCGCCGCCTCGAGCATCTGGCCGTTGAGGTCGGCGATGATCGACTCGAGGTCGTTCGCGCCGTTCGCGGCCAGTCCCTGCCGGCGCGGAGTCGCCGCGACGCCCTTGCGGCGCGTGTCGCGGCCGGCCAGGAGCTCGGCGGTGTCTGCCTCCTCCCGGGCGAGCACCTCGGTGATGTCCGCAATGCGCTTGCGCAGCGGGGTGGGGTCGATGCCGTGCAGGGTATTGTAGGCCACCTGCTTCTCCCGGCGGCGGTCGGTCTCGTCGATCGCGCGCTCCATCGAGGCGGTGAGCCGGTCGGCGTACATGTGCACTTCGCCGGAGACGTTGCGGGCCGCGCGGCCGATTGTCTGGATCAGCGAGGTCGCCGACCGCAGGAAACCCTCCTTGTCTGCGTCGAGGATAGCGACGAGCGACACCTCGGGCAGGTCGAGGCCCTCGCGGAGCAAGTTGATGCCCACGAGCACGTCGTAGACGCCGGCCCGCAGCTCGGTGAGGAGTTCGACGCGGCGGAGCGTGTCGACATCCGAGTGCAGGTAGCGCACCCGCACGCCGGCTTCGGTGAGGAAATCGGTGAGTTCTTCCGCCATCTTCTTGGTCAGGGTGGTGACCAGGACGCGCTCGTTGCGTTCGACGCGCTTGTGGATCTCTTCGAGGAGGTCGTCGATCTGGCCCTTGCTGGGCTTGACGATGATCTGCGGGTCTATCAGGCCGGTGGGACGGATGATCTGCTCGACGACGCCGTCCGCGATGCCCATCTCGTATTTGCCTGGGGTGGCGGACAGGTAGACGGTCTGGCCGACGCGTCCCTTGAACTCCCCGAATTTGAGCGGCCGGTTGTCGAGGGCGCTCGGCAGCCGGAACCCGTGGTCGACGAGCGTGCGCTTTCGTGAGGAGTCGCCCTCGTACATGGCGCCGATCTGCGGCACGGTGACGTGGGACTCGTCGATCACCATCAGGAAGTCGTCGGGGAAGTAGTCGAGCAGGCAGTGCGGGGCCTCCCCCGGTTGCCGCTGGTCGATGTGCCGGGAGTAGTTCTCGATGCCGGAACAGAAGCCGATCTGCTCCATCATCTCCAAGTCGAACTGCGTGCGCATGCGCAGGCGCTGGGCCTCGAGCAATTTGCCCTCGCGTTCCAGCTGCTCGAGTCGTTCGTCGAGTTCCGCCTGGATGGTGCCCATCGCCCGCTGCATGACGTCGGTGCTGGCCACGTAGTGCGAGCCCGGGAACACGGCCACGGAGTCGAGCTTCTTGACGATGTCACCGGTCAACGGATGCAGGCTGTAGAGCGCCTCGATCTCGTCGCCGAACATCTCGATGCGGATGGCGAGTTCTTCGTACATCGGGATGATTTCGATGGTGTCGCCGCGCACCCGGAAGTGGCCGCGGGAGAAGTCGATGTCGTTGCGCTGGTACTGCATGGCGACGAATTTGCGGATCAGCCAGTCCCGGTTGACCTGTTGGCCGACCTGGAGGGCGACCATCGCCTCGAGGTAGCCCTCGGGCGTGCCCAGACCGTAAATGCAGGAGACGGTGGAGACCACGATGACGTCGCGTCGGCTGAGCAGGGAGTTCGTGGTGGAGTGCCGTAGCCGCTCGACCTCCGCGTTGATCGAGGAGTCCTTCTCGATGAAGGTGTCGGTCTGAGGTACGTAGGCCTCGGGCTGGTAGTAGTCGTAGTACGACACGAAGTATTCGACGGCATTGTTGGGCAACAGCTCGCGGAATTCATTCACGAGCTGCGCGGCGAGGGTCTTGTTGTGGGCGAGCACCAGCGTCGGGCGTTGCACCTGTTCGATCAGCCAGGCCGTGGTCGCGGACTTGCCGGTCCCGGTGGCGCCGAGCAGCACAATGTCGGTCTCGCCGGCGTTGATGCGACCGGCCAGGTCGGCGATCGCGGCGGGCTGGTCGCCGCTCGGCGTGTACTCGCTCACCACCTCGAACGGATTGACAGAGCGCGTGGGTTCCATACTCCCCAGTCTACGGAGCGCCTCTGACAGTGCGCTGCTGGCTGTGAACCCGCACCTGCTCCCACAGCACGTCGACCTGCTCCAGGGTCTGCTCGAGGGTGCCGCCGGTGTCGATGACGACGTCGGCGATCTTGTGACGGTCGGCGTCGCTGGCCTGGGCGCGGATCCGGCGCTCCGCTTCGCCGGCATCCATCGCCCGCAGCTCCACCATGCGGCGCACCCGGGTGGGCTCGTCGGACTGGGTGACCACGACGAGGTCGAACGGATGGTCGACGCCGGCTTCCACCAGCAGGGGCACGTCGTAGACGACGATCGCGTTCGGATCCTCGGCTTCCGCAGCCCTGATCACGGCGTTCGAACGCGCCCGCACCTCGGGGTGCACGATCGCGTTGAGGCGGTCGAGCGCCTCCGGGTCGCGGAACACCACCGCCCCGAGCGCCGCCCGGTTCAGGCTGCCGTCGGGCAGCAGGACCGTGTCGCCGAACGCCTCCGCGATCGCGGCGAGCCCCGGGGTTCCGGGGCCGACCACGACCCTGGCCAGGTGGTCGGCGTCGATGTGCACAGCCCCGTGCCGGACGAGCCGCCGAGCCACGGTGCTTTTTCCGGATGCGATCCCGCCGGTCAGTCCAATCAAGTACACGCCTGCCATGCTATCGAGCCTCGTGAGGCGCGGCTGGCCTCTCCCCGCTACGGTGACTGTCGCCGAATCGGACGATTGTTGCCCGCGCACCGGGAACAGTTGTCCGAATGGGCAACAGTTGCGGTGGGGGCGATTCAGCGGCGGGGGTTGCCGGTGCAGTCCACCGTCTCCGGTGCGACCAGGCCCTCATTGTAGGCCGCGTCGCGGGTGACTATCCGACCGCCGAAGCCCAGGACGCACGCCAGCGCCCCCGGGGTGGTGCTCGTGGCCGTGAACGTCCACAGTCCGCCGCTCCCGTCAGAGACGCAGGCGTAGGCGTAGGCGTAGGCGTAGGCGTAGGCGTAGGCGTAGGCGAGAAGCGTGACGACCGGCCCGAAGACGGTCTCGCTCCGGGTGGGCGTTTCTCCGGCCTACGTGAACGCGGTGTAGGTGATCGTCGTGGGCGACACGGGCGTCACGGGCGACACGGGCGACACGGGCGACACGGGCGACACGGGCGACACGGGCGACACGGGCGACACGGGCGTCACGGAGTCGTGGAGTCGTGGAGTCGTGGAGTCGTCGGACAGGACCGTGTAGCTCGTGGCCACGGTCGCGGTGTCCGCGCGCGTGCAGTCCCCCGGCACGGGCGACGCAGAGCCGACCGGCGACGGTGATGGAACCGACGACCTGCTCGGGGTGGCCTGCGGTGCTGACGACGACGCATCCGGTGTCGACGGGCCGGTTGCCGCGCACCCGCCGACGGGCAACGCGGTCGCGGTGGCCGCGGAGAGGAGAAGCAGACGAGTCAATTCCGCAGTCTATGGTCGAGCGGGTTTTCGGCACTGGCCCGCGGTCCCGACGCGATTCGACGCGGCACGCATCAACGCGAACAGGCCGGCCCCAAGGGGACCGGCCTGTCTGTCGTGCTGTGTTACGGGGTGGAGCGGTGACTAGTTGGAGCTGGAGAGCTTCTCGCGCAGTGCTGCGAGGGCCTCGTCGTCCGCGAGCGTGCCAGCGCCAGCCGTCTCGCTCGAGAAGGTGTTGCCTGCTGCGGACGGGACATCGCCGACGGCGGTGATCTCGTCGTTCGCGGACGCAACCTGCTTCTTGTGGGCTTCCCAGCGAGCCTGGGCTGCAGCGTAGTCCTGCTCCCACTTCTCGCGCTGGGTTTCGAAGCCTTCACGCCACTCGTTGGTCTCCGGGTCGAAGCCCTCCGGGTACTTGTAGTTGCCCTGGTCGTCGTACTCGGTGAGCATCCCGTAGAGCGCCGGATCGAACTCGGTGCCCTCGGGGTCGACTCCGTCGTTGGCCTGCTTGAGGCTCAGCGAGATGCGGCGACGCTCGAGGTCGATGTCGATGACCTTGACGAAGACCTCGTCGCCGACCGAGACGACCTGCTCGGCGAGCTCGACGTGCTTGCCGGAGAGCTCGGAGATGTGGACGAGTCCCTCGATACCCTCGGCAACGCGAACGAACGCGCCGAACGGAACGAGCTTGGTGACCTTACCCGGTGCAACCTGGCCGATGGCGTGGGTGCGGGCGAAGACCTGCCACGGGTCTTCCTGCGTGGCCTTGAGGGAGAGCGACACGCGCTCGCGCTCGAGGTCGACCTCGAGGATCTCGACGGTGACTTCCTGACCGACCTCGACGACCTCGCTGGCGTGCTCGATGTGCTTCCAGCTGAGCTCGGAGACGTGAACCAGACCGTCAACGCCACCCAGGTCCACGAACGCACCGAAGTTGACGATCGACGAGACGACGCCCTTGCGGACCTGTCCCTTCTGGAGGTTGTTGAGGAACGTGGTGCGGCTCTCGGACTGGGTCTGCTCGAGCAGTGCACGACGAGACAGCACGACGTTGTTGCGGTTCTTGTCGAGTTCGAGGATCTTGGCCTCGATCTCCTGGCCCAAGTACGGGGTCAGGTCGCGAACACGGCGCAGCTCGATGAGCGAGGCCGGGAGGAACCCGCGGAGTCCGATGTCCACGATGAGGCCACCCTTGACAACCTCGATGACCGAACCGGTGACAACGCCATCCGATTCCTTGATCTTCTCAACGTCGCCCCATGCACGCTCGTACTGAGCGCGCTTCTTGGACAGGATGAGACGGCCTTCTTTGTCTTCCTTCTGAAGAACGAGGGCCTCAACCAGGTCGCCGACCTTGACGACCTCGGAGGGGTCAACGTCGTGCTTGATGGAAAGTTCGCGGGAGGGAATGACACCCTCGGTCTTGTAGCCCACGTCAAGGAGAACCTCGTCGCGGTCGATCTTCACGACGGTGCCCTCGATGAGGTCTCCGTCGTTGAAGAATTTCAGAGTCTTTTCGACCGCGGCAAGAAAGTCTTCAGCAGATCCAATGTCGTTGATGGCGACCTGCTTGGGTGCCCGTTCGGTCGTTGCGTTTGTCATGTAGTAGTTGCTCCAGGATGGACATAGCTCGGGCCACACACGGGAAAATCTCGTTCTCGTGCACCGTGCATGGCAGTGGACGGTTCGTCACAAACGTGACAGTCAAGCTTAGCTGTTTGTAAGAGAGGCCGGCAACTTGCCTGCCCCTCCCCGAAACTACGCCGATCGGCCCCGAACGCTAGCCGAGCATCGCCGCGCGGAGGGTGTCCAGGCCGACCCCGCCGAGGTCCAGCGCCTTGCGGTGGAGTTCCTTGATCGAGAATGCGTCGCCCTCCCGTTCCGCATAGGTGTCCCGGAGTTCCTCCCAGATGCGCTGCCCGACCTTGTAGGACGGCGCCTGTCCAGGCCAGCCGAGGTACCGGTTGACCTCGAACGTGACGAAGCTCGCGTTCATGTTCACGTTCCGGCCGAGGAAGTCGAAGGCGTGGTCGGCGGTCCAGGGACCGGAGCCGTCGGGCAGCTGCTTCTCGAGGTGCACGCCGATGTCGAGCACGACGCGTGCGGCGCGCATCCGTTGCCCGTCGAGCATGCCGAGGCGGTCCGCCGGGTCGTCGAGGTAGCCGAGCTGTTCCATCAGCCGCTCCGCGTAGAGCGCCCAGCCCTCGGCGTGGCCCGAGGTGCCGGCCAGCTGGCGGCGCCAGGTATTCAGCTTCCCCCGGTTGTGCACGGCCTGGCCGATCTGCAGGTGGTGGCCCGGAACGCCCTCGTGGTAGACGGTGGTCAGTTCGCGCCAGGTGTCGAATTCGGTGATTCCGACCGGCACCGACCACCACATCCGGCCCGGGCGGGCGAAGTCGTCCGTGGGCCCGGTGTAGTAGATTCCGCCTTCCTGGGTAGGGGCGATCATGCACTCGAGGCGCTTGATCTCGTCGGGGATGTCGAACTGGGTTTCGGAGAGCTCGGCGACGGCGCGGTCGCTGGTCTCCTGCATCCACTTCTGCAGGGCGTCGGTTCCGTGCAACTTGCGGCTGGGGTCGGTGTCGAGGATCGCGATGGCCTCGAGCACGCTCGCGCCCGGCTTGATCTGGTCGGCGATGCTCTCCTGCTCCAGGACCATCCGGGCCAGCTCCTCCACGCCCCACTCGTAGGTTTCGTCGAGGTCGATGGTGGCGCCGAGGAAACGGCGGGACTGCAGCGCGTAGAGGTCGCGGCCGATGGCGTCGCGGCTGGGGGCCTTGGCCTGGAGCTCGGCGTCGAGGAAATCGGCGAGGGTGCCGTAGGCCTCGGCGGCGCCGCGCGCGCGGGTGCCGAGATCCGTGGCCAGCGAGGCCGGGAGCGATCCTTTCTCGGGGCCGGCATTGGCGGCGAACTCGGCGAAGAAGCCGTCGTTCGCGGCGTGGCGCCGGGCCTGCTGGATGACCTCCCGCACCTGGCGCCGGGCCGGCATGCTGCCGCGCTCGATGCCGAGGCGCAGGGTCTGAATGTAGCCGTCGATGGCCGCGGGCAGAGCGTGCAGCCGGGCGGAGACGGTGTCCCAGTCCGCGACGGTGTCGGTGGGCATGAGGTCGAAGACCTCCCGGATGCCCTGGGCCGGCGACGCGATCACGTTCAGGTCGCGCAACGGCAGACCGGCCTCGGAGCTCTCGAGGTCGAGGGCGAGTGAGCTGCGCAGGTCGGTGCGAGTGACGACGTCGACGTCGTCGACGGCCGTGGCGGCGTCGAGCCGGGCGATGAAGGAGCGGGCCGCGTCGACGCCTCGGTCCAGGCCGTCCGGGGAGTAATCGCCGAAGCGGCCGTCCGCCTCGGTGCGCCCGATGTAGGTGCCCACGGTCGGGTCGATGTCGACGAGGGTGTCCACCCAGTCCTCGGCGATCCGGTCGATCGCCGTGGGGGTGCGCTGGTTGTCGGTTGTCATGACCCGAGCCTAGAACACGCCCACGACTGCGGGCGGGGTGCCGACCCCCGCATTCGGGAGGCCGGCCATCCGGGGTTGACCTAGTGGGCCGCGGCGTCCCAGTTGTCGCCGCGGCCGACCTGCACGTCGAGGGGAACCAGCAGGTCGGCGGCGGTCTCCATCTGGTGCGTCACGACCCGGCGAAGCGCGTCCCACTCCCCCGGGGCCACCTCGAAGATCAGTTCGTCGTGCACCTGCAGCAGCATGCGCGACTCAAGCGCCCCCTCGGCCAGGTCTTCGGCGATCCCGTTCATCGCGATCTTCATGATGTCGGCGGCGGACCCTTGGATCGGCGCGTTGAGGGCCGCGCGCTCCGCGTTCTCGCGCACCATCCGGTTGGCGCTGTGCAGCTCTGGGAACGGGCGGCGGCGGCCGAAGATGGTGGCCGTGTAGCCATCCACTTTCGCCTGCTCGACGACGTTGCGCAGGTAGTCTCGCACCGCGCCGAAGCGGGCGAAGTAGTCGGTGATGAGCTGCTTGGCCTCCTTCGTGTCGATGCGCAGCTGCCGGGACAGGCCGAAGGCGCTGAGTCCGTAGGCCAGGCCGTAGGACATGGCCTTGACCTTGGAGCGCATCTCGTTCGTGACGTCTTCCGGCGCCACGCCGAACACGCTCGCGCCGACGAACCGGTGCAGGTCCTCGCCGGCGTTGAAGGCCTCGATCAGCCCCGGGTCACCGGAGAGGTGCGCCATGATGCGCATCTCGATCTGCGAGTAGTCGGCGGTCAGCAGGCACTCGGCCCCGTTCCCGGCTTGGAACGCGGCCCGGATGCGGCGGCCCTCCTCGGTGCGCACCGGGATGTTCTGCAGGTTGGGGTCGGTGGAGGAGATCCGTCCGGTGGCCGTGCCGATCTGCACGTAGTTGGTGTGGATGCGGCCCGTCTCGTCGATGGCCTTGTCCAGGGTCTCCACGATCTGGCGGAGTTTGGTGGCGTCGCGGTGCTGCAGCAGCATGTCCAGGAACGGATGCGGGTTGCTGGTCTGCAGATCGGCGAGAGCCCCGGCATCCGTGGAGAACCCGGTCTTGTTCGCCCGGGTCTTGGGCATGCCGAGCTGGTCGAACAGCACCTCCTGCAGTTGCTTGGGCGAACCCAGGTTCACCTCACGTCCGATCTCCGCGTAGGCGCCGGCGGCGAGACCAGCGGCGCGTTCGCCGAGCTGGCCGGACAGTGCGGACAACTGTTCGTGCGAGACGGCCACACCGGCCAGCTCCATGTCGGACAGGGACAGCAGGGTGGGCATCTCGATGGCGGTGAGCACCTCACGAGACCCCTCGTCGAGCAGCGCGTCGATGGCCGCAGCCACCCGGAACGTGTACCAGGACTCCAGGGGCACGCCCCCGGCCTCGTTCTCAGCCGGGATCAGCTGGTTGGGGTCGGTCACCGGCAGGGTCTCGTCGAGGTAGCGCGTGACGAGCGTGGCGAGGGTCTTGTCGGGCACCCCGGGGCGCAGCAGCCAGCCCGCGATCAGGGTGTCGAACACCAGCCCGGAGAAGGCCAGGTCGCTGCGGCGGAGCGCCTTGATCTGGCGCTTGGCGTCGTGCATGATCTTGGGCGAATCGCTGGCCAGCCAGGACTCGAACGCGAGGTAGTCCGCGCGTCCGGGCTGCCAGGGCAGGTTGACCGACTCGGTCGGGCCGGACACGCCGAACCCGATGGCGCGGCCGTCCTGCACCTCGACGCAGAGGCCGAGGCCCTGCGGAGCGGCGGCGACGGCCCGGACGATCCAGGCCCCCAACTCCTCGTCGAGCAGGTCCTGGGCTGCGGGGGCTTTCGGCGCGGCGACAGGAGCCTCCTCCGGCACGACCACGGGGACACCCTCGACGGCACCGGCCCCCTCGAGCTTGATCACCCGGTCGAGCAGGGTGCGGAACTCGAGCCGGCCGAACACATCGCGTACGGCCGGCTCGTCGATGGCGCACCGAACGAGGTCGGCGAGGTCCACCGGGAGCTCGAGGTCGGTGACGAGGTGGTTGAGGCGGCGGTTGCGGATCGCGTTCTCCTTCTGCTCGCGCAGATTGTTGCCGACGACCCCCTTGATCTCCTCGGCGTGTTCGAGGATGCCGTCGAGGCTGCCGTAGAGGCCGAGCCACTTCACGGCGGTCTTCTCCCCCACCTTGGAGATGCCGATCAGGTTGTCGCTGGTCTCGCCGACCAGGGCCGCGACATCCGGGTACTGCGCCGGCTCGATGCCGTATTTCTCGCGCACCCGGGCGGGGTCGTAGCGGGTGAGCGCCGAGACGCCCTGGCTCGCCGGGTAGAGCAGGGTGACGTTCTCGTTGACGAGCTGGATGGTGTCCCGGTCCCCCGAGACCACCAGCACGTGGAAGCCCTCCTGGTTACCGCGCACGGACAGTGTCGCCAGGATGTCGTCGGCCTCGAAGTCTTCCTTGGTCAACGTCGTGATGTTCATCGCCGCCAGGGCCTCCTGCAGCAGCGGTACCTGCCCGATGAACTCGCTCGGAGTGCTGGCCCGCGTGCCCTTGTAATCGGCGTATTCGCGGGTGCGGAACGAGTACCGGGAGATGTCGAAGGCCACGGCGATGTGTGTGGGCTTCTCGTTGCGCAGCAGGCTGAGCAGCATGGACAGGAAGCCGTGGATGGCGTTCGTGTGCTGTCCGTCGTGGGTCTGAAAACTGTCCACGGGGAGGGCGTGGAACGCCCGGTAGGCCAGGGAATGGCCGTCGATGATCATCAGGGTAGGCTTTTCGGAATCTGACACAGAGACAGCCTACAAGCGTCATCCGGCGCGGGCAGGTGCAGCGACCGAAGGTGAATATGATCGAGCAGACCACAGACGCCCTCGAGTGGGTCCAGCAGCGGGGAGCCGGCTCCCTGGCCGAGAAAATGGGCATCGAGTTCGTCGAGTTCACGATTGAGCGGGCCGTCGCCCGGATGCCGGTCGAGGGCAACACGCAGCCCGCGATGCTCCTGCATGGTGGCGCCTACGTGGTTCTCGGCGAGTCGCTCGGGTCGATGGCGGCCAATCTGCACGCGGGTCCCGGCCGCCTGGCCGTCGGGATCGAGATCAACGCCACGCACACCCGGTCGGCGACGTCGGGCTACGTCACGGGCGTGTGCACGCCCGTGCATCTGGGACGCACGCTCACGACCCATGAGATCGCGGTCACGGATGACCAGGGTCGCCGCTGCTCGACCATCCGGATCACCAATCTGATCAAGGAACTGTCCAACCGGCCCGAGGCGTAGAGCCCGCCTGGTTAAAACGGCCGGGCAGGCCACCTCGAAGGGTGACCTGCCCGGCCGTCGGCCTCTGAAGCGGGCTATTTCTTGGCGCTGAGCTGCTCGATGATCGCCTGGGCGACGTCGTGCATGGTGAGCCGGCGATCCATGGACGCCTTCTGGATCCAGCGGAACGCCTCTGGCTCGGTGAGGCCCATCTTCTCGTTGAGCAGGCCCTTGGCACGGTCGACGAGCTTGCGGGTTTCGAAGCGCTCGACGAGGTCGGCCACCTCGGCTTCGAGGGTGATGATCTGGCTGTACCGCGAGAGGGCGATCTCGATCGCGGGCAGCAGGTCGTTCGGAGTGAACGGCTTGACCACGTAGGCCAGCGCACCGGCTTCCGTGGCGCGCTCGACCAGTTCCTTCTGGCTGAACGCGGTCAGCAGCACGACGGGCGCGATGTGCGCCTTGGTGATGCGCTCTGCCGCGGAGATGCCGTCGAGGTGCGGCATCTTCACATCCATGATGACCAGGTCGGGCCGCAGCTCGGTGGCCAGGGCGACAGCGGTTTCTCCGTCGCCGGCTTCACCGACCACCTCGAATCCGGCGTCACGGAGGATTTCTACGATGTCGAGGCGGATGAGGGACTCATCCTCGGCAACGACAACGCGGCGAGGAGGTACTGGGGTGGAGTCTTGGTCGGTCACGGGGGAAAGCCTACGGTATTCTGATGCAGGTGTTGTGAGCCGGTGTGGCGGAATGGCAGACGCGGAGCACTCAAAATGCTTTGTTCGCAAGGACGTGTGGGTTCGAGTCCCACCACCGGTACCAACACCCCAGCGTGTACGTGCCCTCGGTGGCGGGACGTTTCGGCGCTCCCGCGGCTCCGGGCAGGTAGTCAGTCGGTTGGTCGGTCCTGAGCGGGCCGGGCGGCCGTGCCACTCTGCATGTCTTCTTCCAGGAGCGCGGTGATCGAGCGCAGCGTCTCCGGGGACACATCTCCGAGCGCTCGTGCCGCGAAGTTCACGACGCGCTGGGCGCGCAGGCTCTTCACGAACGCCAGCTGGGAGTCGACGCGTTCCGGGAGGTCACTGTCCGAGCCCAGCAGGTATTCGGGTGGGATACGGAAGAACTCGCCGATGCCCTTGAGCAGGTCCACGTCGGTCACGAGAGGTCCGTCCCCGGTGATCATGTACGCCCACCGCGCGCGGGAAAGCGACAGGCCCCGCGCCTGGAGGCCGGCGGCGATCTGCCTGTAGGTGTGCGGCGTGTTGCCCTCGGCGACGACCACGTCCAGCAGCAGGTTGAGCTTGCGTGCCAACTCCCGCTGCGGGCTGATCAGTTCGCCGGGGGTGGTGGACCTTCCGGCGGCTACTCGCGGGTCAATCACGGTGTGCGATCCTGTCGGGTGTCTCTGAGCTGGCAAGGGGGGCGCTGAACGGGACTGTGGCCGGGCCGGCCCGCACGTGGTCCTCGGCGGTGTTGATCAGAATCCGTTCGGCTTGCGTCAGGTACTGGCCGGGATCGAGGAGCAGGCTATCCCGAACCTCGACGTAACGCCGGTAGAGGTGCGCACCGGGATCCCGTACGAGGAGCAGCCCGGCGTGCGAGAGGTCGCTCTCGATGCTGAGTTCCGGGGACCCGTCCAGCAGTCGCCCCCAAAGCGGCGTGATCCGCCAAAGCAGGACGCGGTCGCGGCCGGTCTTCCGGAGGACCTGGATCGCATCGGCCCCGGCCGTCAGGCCCAGTCCGACGGCCAGGCTGATCGGCGCGGCAAGCAGGGCGGCCTGGTACAGGACGAGTAGCCACCCCTGGAAGACGAATCCCCCGAGTAGGACTGATGCAGCCGCGCTGGCCAGGCTGACGGCGGTGTAGATCATGATCCAGAAGCATCCGAATACGACGAAGCCCAGGGCGATCCGAGTGATGGTGCGGCGTTGGGTGCGCCGGTCACGGAGGCAGGCCGAGGCCACCGAGACGGAGTAGTAGGCCATCGCCAGCCAAGTCGTGGCGGCGTAGAGCGCATAGTCGATTCGGGCGAGGAATGGTTGCCGAATATCACTCGTCAGGTGCCAGTCGCCGCCGAAGAATAGCAGGGCCTGCACGAGGATGATCGCACCCGCCACCGCTGCCGTCGCCCGCCGCCGCCGGGACGTGATGCCAAGCGGCGAGATCGCCTCTTGGACGAGGTTGCTCACGAGCGCCACGGACACGATGGCGGTCGCGTGGAAAACGAAGTACGTGACGTGCACGCCGCCCAGCAGAGGATCGACTCGGTAGTAGACGAAATCCGGTTGCAGCGTCAGGGTCGTCGCAAGTGCCGTGAGCACCCAGAACAAAGTTCGACGGTGACCCCGAACGAAAGTCGGCACGCAGAACGCGACAGCAAACCAAAGGGCGACGGACACCGTCAGCAGGATGATCTGCACTAGAGCACCCGTCCGAAGCCGGTGCGGGGGCCGTGGGCCGCGTCGGCGTTGTCCTGCAGCATGATCAGGGCCAGCCGGTCCCCGATCGCCTCGGCGAGGGCTTCCTGCCCGTCGGTGAAGTTGCTGCGCGACAGCGCATACGCGATCGAGTCCAACGGGATGAGCGGCGCGAGCAGCGCGACGCGATCGGCCGACACCAGTGTCTTCTCGTGCCGCAGGATCATGTGGCCGAACTCGTGGTTGATGAACTGCTGCCGGTGGACGGCGGAGTCCGTCGGCGCATGGTGGATGCGCTCGAAGTTCTCGCCCGCGACCTCGATCCACAGCCCGCAGACTCCGGATTCGATCAGGCGCGGACTCGCCGCTCGAATCACGATCGCCTTGCCTCGCAGCCCTTCCATGTATTGGTGCAGTCGCTCGACGGTCAGCGGACGCGGGAGGTCGAGGTCGGCCACGAGCTTGCGCGCCCGTTCCGTACGTGCTTCGTAGTTCACGTTTGGTTCCCCTCCCCGCATGGCCGTCCCCGTGCAGGGCCGATCGGTGACATTAGACATGTCCATCAGGTGCTAGCCTAGCCTTTGGTTGGACATGTCTAGGCTACCGGGTCGGGGGACCCGTGTACGCCACGGACGTTGGCCGCGCTCCGTTCGCGGGGTGTTCACGCGCACAGCCTCCTGGGCGGCACTGTAGGGGAACAGAGTGCCGCCCGGAGGCGGTGAGTCCGTGTGCCCGAGAGGCCAGGGATTTGCAGCAGCACACGACAGAGCCCCGCCACCCGAAACCGGGTGGCGGGGCTCTGTCGTGGTGGCGCTACTAGCTCTTCGCGTAGGCCGGGTGAACTTCATTGTGGGCATCGCCGACGCGGTGCACACGGATGTCGTTCGTGGAACCCGCGATTCCGGGAGGGGAACCGCTGATGACGACGACCTTGTCACCGAGCTGGGCCAGACCCTGGCCGAGCAGGATGTCATCCACCTGTCCGAACATGGCGTCCGTGTGGGTGACGCGGTCGACCAGGTAGGTCTGGATTCCCCAGGTGAGGGCCAGACGACGACGGATTCCGGGCTCCGGGGTGAAGGCCAGCATGGGGATCTTCGACCGCAGACGGGACATCCTTCTGACCGAGTCACCGGACTCCGTGAAGATACACAGGAACTTCGCTTCGACGAACTCGGCAACCTCGATGGCAGCGAGAGTGATCGCACCACCCTGGGTACGGGGTTTGTTCGTCAGCGGAGCGATGCGCTCCAGGCCGTGGTCCTCGGTCGAGGCGACGATGCGCGCCATCGTTTGGACCGTCACGACGGGGTATTCCCCGACGCTGGTCTCGCCACTGAGCATGACCGCATCCGCGCCGTCGAGCACGGCATTGGCGACGTCAGACGTCTCCGCACGTGTCGGCACCGGGCTGTGGATCATGGACTCGAGCATCTGCGTCGCCACGATGACCGGCTTGGCCATGCGACGGGCGATCTCGACCGCGTGCTTCTGGACGATCGGGACGGCCTCGAGCGGCAGTTCGACGCCCAGGTCGCCACGGGCGACCATGATGGCGTCGAACGCGTCGACGATGTCTTCGAGGTTCTCGACGGCCTGCGGCTTCTCGATCTTCGCGATCACGGGAACGCGGCGGCCTTCTTCGGCCATGATCTCGTGAACGCGGGTGATGTCGGCGGCGTCGCGAACGAACGACAGCGCGATCAGGTCCGTGCCGAGGCGGAGGCCCCAGCGCAGGTCGGCTTCGTCCTTCTCGGACAGCGCAGGAACGTTGACGGCGACTCCCGGCAGGTTGATGCCCTTGTTGTTCGAGACGGGGCCGGCGACGACGACCGTGGTCGTGACGACGGTGTCGTTCGTGGCCACCACCTCGACCTTGACCTTGCCGTCGTCGATCAGCAGGAAGTCACCCGGCTTGACGTCCTGGGGCAAGCCCTTGTACGTGGTGCCGGAAAGCTCCTTGTTGCCCAGGATCTCTTCCGTGGTGATCTTAAAGATGTCACCGACGGCCAGTTCGTAAGGGCCGCCTTCGAACTTGCCGAGACGGATCTTCGGTCCCTGCAGGTCGACCATCACGGCGACGGCACGACCGGAGTCGTTCGCCGCTTTCCGTACGTTGGCGTAAACACCCTCGTGGACCTGGTAGTCCCCGTGGCTCAGGTTCATCCGACAGACGTCGACACCGGCATCGATAAGGGCACGAATTTGATCGTAGCTGGATGCTGCCGGCCCGAGGGTGGCGACGATTTTGGCGCGTCTCATACTGAAATATCTCCGATTTCCGCGCTTGTTTGGCGCATCTGTTCTGTTGTGGGGCGGGAGACCACGGGATGGTGGATCTCTTGGAATCGAATCACTGGATCAGTGACCAATCAGATTGCGAAGGCATGATCGGTCGGTGTGACCGGTGCAGGCAGTTGCGTCTCGCCTTCGAGGAATGTGTCGACGGCTGCCGCGGCAGCCCGACCTTCGGCGATCGCCCAGACGATGAGGGATTGGCCCCGGCCGGCATCACCGGCTACGAACACGCCCTCATGGCTGGTCTGGTATTTTTCGTCACGTTCGACATTACTCCGCCCATCGACCGGTACGTGCAGCTGGTCGGTCAGCTCGCGCGATTCGGGACCGGTGAAACCCATGGCCAGAAGAACCAGGTCCGCGGGGATCTCGCGTTCCGTGCCGGCCTTGGGCACCCGGCGTCCGTCCAGGAATTCGGTTTCAGCCACTCGGATGGCGCGCACCTCGCCGGACTCGTTGGCCAGGAACTCCACCGTCGACACCAGGTACTCGCGGTTGCCGCCCTCCTCGTGGGCGCTCGACACCTCGAACAGTGTCGGCGACAGCGGCCAGGGCTGGTGCTCCGGTCGATCCGTGCCCGGCTGGCGGCCGATGGCGAGGTTGGTGACCGATGCTGCGCCCTGGCGGTGCGCCGTGCCGATACAGTCCGCACCCGTGTCACCGCCGCCGAGAACGACCACGTGCTTGCCCTCCGCGGTGATCTGCTGGTCGACCGTGTCGCCGGCGCCGACCCGGTTCTGCTGCACCAGGTATTCCATGGCGAAGTGCACGCCCGGCAGGTCGCGGCCGGGGATCGGCAGGTCGCGGGGCACCAGGGCCCCCGTGGCGACGACCACGGCGTCATAGCGGGCCCGAAGGTCGTCCCAGGCGATGTCGACGCCGATGGTGACGCCCGCACGGAAGCGGGTGCCCTCGGCGGTCATCTGGCCCAGACGGGTCTCGAGGTGCTTCTTCTCCATCTTGAAGTCCGGGATGCCGTAACGCAGCAGCCCGCCGATGCGGTCGTCGCGTTCGAAGACCGCGACCGTGTGGCCGGCCCGGGTGAGCTGTTGGGCGGCTGCGAGGCCGGCCGGGCCGGAGCCGACGACGGCGACCGTTTTGCCGGTGAGGCGTCCGGGCGGCTGGGGCTGCACCCATCCGTTGGCGAACGCCTGATCGATGATGGAGACCTCGACCTGCTTGATGGTCACCGGCGGCTGGCTGATGCCGAGCACGCAGGCCGACTCGCAGGGCGCCGGGCAGAGACGACCGGTGAACTCCGGGAAGTTGTTCGTCACGTGGAGCCGTTCGATGGCCTGACGGCCCTCGTCGCGCCAGGTGAGGTCGTTCCATTCCGGGATGATGTTTCCGAGCGGGCAGCCCTGCTGGCAGAACGGGACACCGCAGTCCATGCAGCGGCCGGCCTGGCGTTTGAGCTGCGTGGCGTCGCCCTGCTCATAGACCTCTTTCCAGTCCATGAGACGAACGGAGACGGGCCGGCGGGCGGGCAGCTCCCGTTCGGTGGTCTTGAGGAATCCCTTCGGATCAGCCATTGGTTACCTCCAGAATGCGGTTCCAGACGACGACGCCATCGGGATCGAGGCCCTC
The DNA here is from genome assembly GCF_004564305.1 of Cryobacterium sp. TMT3-29-2. Lineage (NCBI taxonomy): Bacteria > Bacillati > Actinomycetota > Actinomycetes > Micrococcales > Microbacteriaceae > Cryobacterium > Cryobacterium sp. TMT3-29-2. The sequence goes on along the minus strand of NZ_SOGK01000136.1, from coordinate 18,195 downwards.
GGTGACGGCGGTCTGCCTGGTTGCCAGGACGGCCGCGTAGTCGCGCGGCAGCACCTTGACGAAAGTGGACATGGTGGTCTCGAAATCGGCCAGTAGCCGTGCCGCCAGGGCGGACTCGGTCTGATCGTGGTGCTGTTCGAGCAGGTCGCGCACGATCTCACGGTCCGCGGCGCCGAGTGGCAGGAGCGTGAGCTCGCCGGAGTCGAGGGCCTGACTGTTGACGTTCTCGGTGCGGAGACCGTAGACGTACGCGGTTCCGCCGGACATGCCGGCACCCAGGTTGCGGCCTGTCTCGCCGAGGATGACGGCCAGTCCCCCGGTCATGTACTCGAGGGCGTGGTCGCCGACGCCCTCGACGACGGCGGTGGCGCCCGAGTTACGCACCAGGAAGCGTTCGCCCACGATGCCGCGGATGAACATGCTGCCCTGGGTCGCTCCGTACCCGATGACGTTGCCGGCGATCACGTTCTGCTCGGCCGGGAACAGGCTGCCGCGGTCGGGCCGCACGGTGATCTGGCCTCCGGAGAGCCCCTTTCCGACGTAGTCGTTGGAATCACCCTCGAGCCGCAGGATGATGCCGCTTGGGAGGAACGCGCCGAAGGACTGCCCGGCACTTCCGGTGAGGGTGACGTTGATGGAGCCGGACGGCAGGCCGTTCTCGCCGTGGCGCACGGTGACCTCGTGGCCGAGCATGGTGCCGACGGCCCGTTCGGTGTTGCGGATGGGCAGGGCGATCGAGATCTTCCCGCCGTGTTCGAGCACGCCGGCGCTCTGCCGGATCAGTTCGTTGTCGAAGTGGAGCTCGAGCTCGTGCTCCTGCGGCCGGCCGGACTGGCGCGGCTCGCCCGCCGAGAAGTCCGGACCGATGAGGATGGGCGACAGGTCGAGGCCGGAGGCCTTCCAGTGCGTGAGCGCTCCGTTCACATCGAGCACCTCGCGGTGGCCGATCGCCTCGTCGACGCTACGGAAACCGAGCTCGGCGAGGTACTCGCGCACCTCCTGGGCGATGAACTCGAAAAAGTTGACGACGTGCTCGGCCTTGCCGGTGAAGCGTTTTCGCAGCTCCGGGTTCTGGGTGGCCACCCCGACTGGGCAGGTGTCCAGGTGACAGACGCGCATCATGACGCAGCCCTCCACGATCAGCGGGGCGGTGGCGAAACCGAACTCCTCTGCACCGAGCAGCGCGCCGATGATGACGTCGCGGCCGGTCTTCAACTGGCCGTCGACCTGCAGTACGACGCGGTCGCGCATCCCGTTGAGCATCAGGGTCTGCTGGGTCTCGGCGAGACCGAGTTCCCAGGGGGTTCCCGCGTGCTTGAGGGAGTTGAGCGGGCTTGCCCCGGTGCCGCCGTCGTGGCCGGAGATGAGGATGACGTCCGACAGGGCCTTGGCCACACCGGCGGCGACCGCGCCGATGCCGGACTGGCTGACCAGCTTGGTGTGGATGCGCGCAGCCGGGTTCGCCCGCTTCAGGTCGAAGATCAGCTGCTTGAGGTCTTCGATCGAGTAGATGTCGTGGTGCGGGGGCGGCGAAATGAGGCCGACGCCGGCGGTGGCGTGCCGGGTGCGCGCAATCCACGGGTAGACCTTCGTGGGCGGCAGCTGGCCTCCCTCACCGGGTTTGGCACCCTGCGCCAGCTTGATCTGGATGTCGTCGGCGTGGGAGAGGTACATGCTGGTGACCCCGAACCGGCCGGACGCCACCTGCTTGACGGCGCTCCGACGCTCCGGGTCGAGCAACCGGTCGAGGTCCTCGCCGCCCTCACCGGTGTTGGACTTGCCGCCGAGGCGGTTCATCGCGATGGCGAGGGTCTCGTGCGCCTCGGCGGAGATCGAGCCGTAGCTCATCGCGCCGGTCGCGAAGCGCTTCACGATGGCGGAGACCGGCTCAACCTCGTCCAGCGGCACGGCGTGGCGCTTGCCGGTGGTGAAGGTGAACATGCCGCGCAGGGTCATCAGGCTCGACGCCTGGTCGTCGACGAGCTTGGTGTATTCGCGGAAGATGTCGTAGCGGCGTGTGCGCGTGGAGTGCTGCAACCGGAAGATGGTGTCCGGGTTGAACAGGTGCGGAGACCCGTCGCGGCGCCACTGGTACTCGCCGCCGGTGGCGAGGCGTTCGTGCGCGGTGACCGCGGCGTCCTCAGGGTACGCCGCCCGGTGCCGGGCCTCGTTCTCGGCCGCGACGACCTCGATGCCGATGCCGCCGAGCTTGCTGGTGGTGCCGGTGAAGTACTGGTCGACGAATTCCTGGCTCAGTCCCACGGCCTCGAAGGTCTGCGCGCCCGCGTAGGAGGAGACTGTCGAGATGCCCATCTTGGACATGATCTTGAGCACGCCCTTGCCGAGGGCCTTGATCACGTTGCGCACGGCCTGTTCGGGCGTGCCGTTCGTGATGTAGCCGCTGCGCACCAAGTCTTCGCAGGTTTCCATCGCGAGATACGGGTTGACGGCGGAGGCGCCGTAACCGATCAGGAGCGCGACGTGGTGCACCTCTCGCACATCGCCGGCCTCGACCACGATGCCGACCTTCATCCGGTTCTGCGTGCGGATCAGATGGTGGTGCACCGCGGCGATCATCAGCAGCGACGGGATCGGGGCCAGGTCCTTGTTGGAGTCCCGGTCTGACAGAACGAGGAACATCGCTCCGTCGTCGATGGCCGCGTCGGCCTCGGCGCACATCTCCGCGATGCGGGCCTCGAGCGCGTCTGGCCCGTCTTCGAACCGGTAGAGCCCGCGGATGGTCGTGGTGGTGCGGCTGCCCGGCGCGGGGTCGATGTGCTGGATCTTCGCGAGCTCGTCGTTGTCGATCACGGGGAAGTCGAGCACGACCTGCCGGGCGTGCTCGGGGCCCACCGACAACAGGTTGCGTTCCGGGCCGAGCCCGAGCTTGAGGGAGGTGACGACTTCCTCGCGGATGGAGTCGAGCGGCGGGTTCGTCACCTGGGCGAACTGCTGCGTGAAGTAGTCGAACAGCAACCGGGGTCGGTCGCTGAGCACCGCGATGGGCGTGTCGGAGCCCATCGCGCCCAGCGGCTCCCCGCCGATGCGAGCCATCGGCGCGAGCAGGATCCGCACCTCCTCCTCGGTGTAGCCGAAGGTGCGCTGACGCCGCACGACGGATGCCGGCGGGTGCACGATGTGCTCCCGGTCGGGCAGGTCCTTGAGGTTGATACGCCCGGCGTCCAGCCAGGTTCCCCACGGCTCACTCGCCGCGAGGTCGGCTTTGATCTCGTCGTCTTCGATCAGGCGGCCGGCGACCGTGTCGACAAGGAACATCTTGCCGGGACGCAGGCGGCCCTTGCGCACCACGCGGCTGGGGTCGATGTCGAGTACACCGATCTCGCTGGCGAGCACGACGAGACCGTCGTCGGTGATGACGTAGCGGCCGGGACGCAGCCCGTTACGGTCGAGGGTGGCGCCGACGAGGGACCCGTCGGTGAACACGATCGCGGCCGGGCCGTCCCACGGCTCCATCAGCATGGAGTGGTACTCGTAGAACGCGCGGCGCTCGGCGTCGAGGTCGGCCTGGTTCTCCCAGGCCTCCGGCACCATCATCATCACGGCGTGCGGGAGCGAACGCCCGGACAGGCTGAGCAGTTCGACGACCTCATCGAAGGAGGCCGAGTCGCTGCCGCCGGGGGTGACGATCGGCAGCAGCGGCGCCAGGTCACCGAGCAGCTCCGTTTCGAGCTGGGACTGGCGCGCCTGCATCCAGTTGCGGTTGCCCTGCACGGTGTTGATTTCGCCGTTGTGGGCGATCATCCGGAACGGCTGCGCGAGCGGCCAGGACGGGAACGTGTTGGTGGAGTAGCGGGAGTGCACGAGCGCGAGCTTCGAGACGAATCGCGGGTCGGACAGGTCCGGGTAGAACGGCTCCAGCTGCAGCGTCGTCACCATTCCCTTGTAGACCACGGTGCGGCAGGACAGAGACGCAAAGTAGATCTCCAGCTCGCGTTCGGCGCGCTTCCGCAACCGGAGGGCCTGGCGGTCGAGCGCGATGTCGCCGAGAGTGTCTCCGGCGTCCGTCGTGCGGGTGCTCCGCACGAACAGCTGTTGGATGGCCGGCATGGCCGCGCGGGCCAGGTTGCCGACCTCGTCGGGGCGCACGGGAACCTCGCGCCAGCCGAGGATGACGAGCCCCTCTTCCAGGGCGATCCGGTTGATCTGCCGCTTGATTCCGCTGCGCTTGGTGGGATCGACGGGCAGGAACACATTGCCGACCGCGTAACGGCCCGCCTCGGGCAGGGCGAAGTCGGTTACCTCCCGCAGGAATTCGTCGGGAACCTGGGTGATGATTCCCGCCCCGTCACCGGTGCCGGCATCCGAGCCGACCGCGCCGCGGTGCTCGAGGTTTCGGAGCGCGTCGAGGGCGAGGGTGATGATGTCGTGCCCGGCGGTGCCGCGAAGCGTGGCGACCATGGCGAGGCCACAGGCGTCGCGCTCCTCGGCCGGGTTGTAGAGGCCCTGCGGCTTCGGCACTGCGCTGAAGCGCGAGAAGAGGGGTGTTTGCGGCATTGGACCGTCCTCACGAAAGTAACTGGCAAGTGGGGACGACGCTGGCCCGCTCAGGTAGACATTTGCGCGGCGGCCCGTCATACCGGGTCACAAGCCGTGGAACAGGTTGACGATAACCTGAGCTTAGAGGCGCGAGTTGCTGGTGCTTGTGGCTGCAACGTCGTCTGCTCCGGCGGGACCGGCGGCCTCATCACCGTGATCCTCGGGGTCCGAATCAAACTCCTCAGATTCTACCTCAGCGTCGGGGCCCTTCCACTCACGGCCGGGAACATACACGCTGGCGGGCAGGCCCGTGTGCCGCCGGCTCTGCACGGCGATCAGGATGATCCCCAACAGGATGGCTGCGAAGGCGGCCCACACATTGGTGCGGAGGCCGAAGAAGATTTCGCTCGGGTCGACCCGGATCGACTCGAAGACGCTGCGGCCGAGGCCGTACCAGATCAGGTAGACGCCGAAGGCCTTGCCCCAGCGGAGCGAGACCGTGCGTTCGATCGCGAGGATCAGGACGACACCGACCACGTTCCAGATCATCTCGTAGAGGAAGGTGGGGTGGAACAGGGTTTCGGGGGGAAGACCGATCGGGAAGGCAGGGTTCGCCGCAGAGACCTCGAGGCCCCAGGGCAGATCGGTCGGCAGTCCGAAGAGCTCCTCGTTGAACCAGTTGCCGAGGCGGCCCATGGCCTGCGCCACCAGCATCCCCGGCGCCAGGGCGTCGGCGAAGGCCCAGAAACGGATGCCCGACATGCGGCAGCCGATGTACGCGCCAACGGCCCCACCCAGAAGCGCTCCGAAGATGGCGTTGCCGCCGTTCCAGATCGCGAACACCTCCAGAGGGTTGGCACCCTCGAAAAAGTAGTCGGAGGGGTGCGTGAACACGTGGTAGAAACGGGCGCCGACGATGCCGAGGGGGACGGCCCAGAGGATGATGTCGAGCACCACGCCCGGCTCACCGCCGCGCGAGGTCAGCCGACGGCTCGTCATGACGGTGGCGGCGATGATCCCGGCCAGGATGCACAGGGCATAGGCGTGGATGGTGAACGGGCCGAGGGTGAACGAGCTCCATTCGGGGTTCGGGCTCGGGATGCTCAGAAGAAAAGACACCTGGGAACTACCTTTCATCGTGGCGCGGGCACTCCGGAGTGACCGAGACCGCCTCGGTCAACTTACCTTAGCGAGTGGGGGCCGAGCTGGCGGGGCGGAGATCCCGGGCGCCCGCTGCGAGGTCACGGGCAAGAGCGGCGAGGGTGGGCACTCCCCCGTCGGCCAAGGCCTTGACCAGGGCGGAACCGACGATGGCGCCGTCGGCGTAGGCGAGGATCTCCCGCACCTGCTCCGGTGTGGAGATGCCGAGTCCGACGCACGCGCTCGTGGAGCCCACGGAGCGGAGGCGGTCGACGAGCACCCGCGCGGCGGAGTCCACGTCGCCGCGGGCACCCGTGATCCCCATGGTGGAGACCGCGTAGACGAATCCGCGGCTGGCATCCACTGCCTGGCGCAGGCGGTCGTCGGACGACGACGGCGCGGCGAGGAAGACGCGGTCGAGCCCCGTGCGCGTGCTGGCGCCCATCCAGGCGGCGGCGTCATCGGGGATGAGGTCGGGCGTGATCAGCCCGGCGCCGCCCGCAGCGACCAGGTCGTCGGCGAATCGGTCCGCGCCGTACTGCAGAATCGGGTTCCAGTAGGTCATGACCAGCACGGGGACGTTCACCTGCGCGGTGATCGCCGCGACGGCCTCGAAACCGTGGCGCAGCCGGAAGCCGTTGGCCAAAGCTTGCTGGGTCGCCGCCTGGATGACGGGCCCGTCCATCACCGGGTCGGTATACGGCAGACCCAGCTCGATGATGTCGACGCCGCTGTGCGCGAGCGCGACGGCCGCGTCGATGCTCTCGGTCAGGGTCGGGAACCCGACGGGCAGGTAGCCGATCAGGGCGCCGCCTCCCTCGGAGCGGCGGCGAATGATGGTCGCCTCGACCGTGCTCGTCATTCCGCTCGTGGGGTGCGTGCCTGTTTCCGTGCTCATACCTGTGCCGCGCCTTTGTCGAGCAGGTCGAAGTACCGACCCGCGGTTTCCATGTCCTTGTCGCCGCGCCCACTGAGGTTCACCAGGATGGTGGCGTCCGGCCCGAGCTGCTTGCCGAGATCGAGGGTGCCGGCGAGGGCGTGCGCCGACTCGATGGCGGGGATGATGCCCTCGGTGCGACTGAGCAGCCGGAGGGCGCTCATCGCCTCGTCGTCGGTGACCGGGAGGTAGGTGGCCCGGCCGATGCTGGCGAGCCAGGCGTGCTCCGGGCCAACCCCGGGGTAGTCCAGGCCCGCGGAGATCGAGTGCGACTCGACGGTCTGCCCGTCTTCGTCCTGCAGCAGGAAGCTGCGGGCGCCGTGCAGGATGCCGGGGCGCCCCTTGGTGATCGTCGCCGCGTGACGCAGGGTCTCCGCGCCGTCGCCGCCGGCCTCGTAGCCGACCAGGGCCACCTCCGGGTCGTCGAGGAACGCGTGGAAGATGCCCATTGCGTTCGACCCGCCACCGACGCAGGCGGTGACCGCGTCGGGGAGGCGGCCGGTGAGGTCCAGCACCTGCTGGCGGGCCTCCTCACCGATGATCTTCTGGAAGTCACGCACCATTGCGGGGAATGGATGCGGCCCGGCGACGGTTCCGAACATGTAATTGGTGGTCTCGACGTTGGTGACCCAGTCACGCATGGCGTCGTTGATGGCGTCCTTCAGGGTGCGGGACCCGGTCTTGACCGGGACGACCTCGGCGCCGAGCAGGCGCATCCGAGCCACGTTCAGGGCCTGGCGTTCCGTGTCGACCTCGCCCATGTAGACGACGCAGTCGAGCCCGAACAGGGCGGCGGCCGTCGCGGCCGCCACGCCGTGCTGCCCGGCGCCGGTCTCGGCGATGACGCGGGACTTGCCGATGCGCTTGGTGAGCAGCGCTTGGCCGAGCACATTGTTGATCTTGTGCGAACCGGTGTGGTTGAGGTCTTCCCGCTTCAGGATGATGCGGGCGCCGCCGGCGTGCGCGGCGAACCGGGGCACCTCGGTGATGATCGAGGGGCGACCGGTGTAGCTGCGGTGCAGTTCCATCAGTTCGGCCGCGAAGGCCGGGTCCTGCCGCGCGATCGCGTACTCGTCCGTCAGCTCGTCGAGAGCTGCCACGAGTGATTCCGGCACGAACCTCCCGCCGAAGTCGCCGAAGTACGGACCTGCTTCTGTTCTGAGGGACGTTGACATTTATACCGCCAGGAATTCGGAGAGGGTGCGGATGGGATCGTTCGTGACGAGGGCCTCGCCGACGAGCACGATGTCGGCGCCGGCGGCGCGGTAGTGAGCGACGTCGACGGCGGTCTTGACGGCCGATTCGGCGACGCGGACGACGCCGGAGGGGATCCCGTCGGCGAGCCGACCGAACAGGTCCTGGTCGAGTTCGAACGTGGACAGGTCGCGGGCGTTCACCCCGACGAGGCTGGCGCCGATGGACACGGCGCGATCGACCTCGTCGGCGCTGTGAGTCTCCACCAGCGCGGTCATGCCGAGCTGGCGCACGAGGTCGTGCAGGGAGACCAGAGTGGCCTGATCGAGTGCGGCGACGATGAGCAGGACCATGTCGGCGCCTGCCGCCCGCGCCTCGAAGACCTGGTACGGCAGGCCGATGAAGTCCTTGCGCAGCACGGGGATGCGGACGGCGGACCGCACCTGCTCGAGATCGGCCAGGGAGCCGAGGAACTTGCGGCCCTCGGTGAGCACGCTGATCGCGCTGGCCCCGCCGAACTCGTAAGAGACGGCAAGGGCAGCCGGGTCGGATATCTCCGCCAGAGTGCCCCGGGACGGGCTGGCGCGCTTGACCTCCGCGATGATCTTGACGCGCTCTGCGGGAGCGAGCAGCGACAGGGCGTCGATCGCGGGCGTCTGCGACAGGGCCGCTGCCTCCACGATCGAGAACGGACGGACCGCCCGGCGCTGTTCGGCGTCGGCGACGGCCCCGGCTAGAAGGTCAGACAGCACTCGACTAGTTGCCCTGGTGGGTGGACTGGGTGTCGGCCACGCCGTAGCCGATCTTGGCGAGGACCCAACCGACCAGCAGGCCGACCACGAGCAGTCCGACGGACGCCCACACGAGCCACGGGATCACGAGGAAGAAGGCGACGGTGCCGATCGCGACGGCGAGGAGCATGATGGTGACGGCGGTCCAGGCCGCGATGGAGTGGCCTTCTCCTGGGTCTACCGATTCGAAGCTCATGGTTCTCCTTTTATGCGTTGACGGGCAGATCAAGTCTAGCGGCCCCAGGGTTCCCCGGCCTCCCCCACGCACCAGGTGAAACCGGGAATCAGGTAGGGGTTCAGCGCGGCGCGGTGGGGTCTTCGCCGCGGCTCAGGCCATCCCAGTCGTCGACGGCGTCGGAGGTCGGAGCGGCCGGGCCGGGGCCGCCGGCATCCACTGCCCCGGCGGGCTCGGCCGGCTCGAAGCGCACGGCCTGGTAGCGGGACGTCGGCCCAGGCCAGCTCCTGGCCGTGACGAGGACCCCGATCCCGGCGCCGGCCATGACCACGCCAGCGACCAACGCGACGAACGGCCACGGCGTCACCGCGGCCGAGACGACGGCGTCGACGACCGAGTCGGCGCCGGAGATCCCGGTCGCATCGGTGACCGCTCCGGCACTGGCCGCCGCCGGATCGGTGATGGCCAGGACGGCGGAGAGGGACACGGAGAAGCCGAGCAGCACCTCGAGCACACCGAGGACAACCCGGATGACGGGACCGGCGATGCTCAGGGCGCCGGCGAGGGCCAGGCCGGCGAGGGCCAGGGCCGTCACGCCCGGGGCGGCCGTGGAGCCGGATACCTCGAGGATCTGCAGCGCCGAGCCGGACTGCCCCACGGTGGCATTCACCCAAACCTGGGTCCAGGCCAGCAGGGCCAGCCCGCTGGCCGCCAGGACCACGAGGATGTGCCCGAGTTTGAGCCGCCGAGCGGATGCCACCTAGCGCACCCGCTTCATGGCGTTCGCGACCGCGACCGCGCGGAGGGGCGCCGCCGCCTTGTTCTGCGACTCCTGGTATTCCGACGCCGGGTCGGAGTCGGCGACGAGTCCGCCGCCGGCCTGCACGCGGGCGACGCCGTTCATGATCGTGGCGGTGCGGATGGCGATAGCCAGGTCGGCGTCCCCGGCGAACCCGAAGTAGCCGACCACTCCCCCGTACACGCCCCGCTGTGCGGGCTCGAGCGCGTCGATGATCTCCAGCGCGCGTGGTTTTGGGGCCCCGGAGAGGGTGCCGGCCGGGAACGTGGCGCGGAAGACATCGATGGCGGACCGGCCCGGCAGCAGGTTCCCTTCGACCGAGGAGACCAGGTGCATGATGTGGCTGAACCGCTCTATCCGCATGAACTCCGTCACCTCGACCGAGCCGGGCGCGCAGACCTTGAGCAGGTCGTTGCGGGCCAGGTCGACGAGCATCAGGTGCTCGGCGCGTTCCTTGGGGTCGCCCGCCAGCTCGGCTTCGTAGTCTGCATCGGCGTCCGGGGTCGCGCCGCGCGGCTTCGATCCGGCGATCGGGTGCGTGAACACCCGGGCGTTCTGCACCTTCACCAGCGCCTCCGGGGAGGAGCCCACGATCCAGTAGGCCTCCTTCTCCGGCGATTCGAGGCTGAGCAGGTACATGTACGGCGACGGGTTGAGGCTGCGCAGCACCCGGTAGACGTCGATCGGGTCGGCCGTGCACTCCTGATCGAAGCGCTGGGAGATGACCACCTGGAAGACGTCGCCGTCGACGATGTGCTCCTTGGCCGAGTCCACCGCGGCGAGGAAGTCCTCGCGCCGGGTGCGGTTGGTCGGGGCGGAGGGCTGGCCGAGGTCGACCTCGGCCAGCCAAGCCTCGGAAGGCTCGGCCAGGCGGGTCTGCAGGGCGTCGAGCCGTTCCTGGGCGGCCGCCCAGAGGGCATCCGTCTCGTCGTGGCCGTCGTTGAGCACGTTGGAGATGAGCTGCACGGTGCCGAACTTGTGGTCGATCACGACGAGGTCGGCCACGAAGCTGAAGGCCTGGCCGGGCACGTCGTAGTCCGCCGGCGGACGGTTCGGCAGGAGCTCGATCTGGCGGATCGCTTCCCAACCGATGAATCCGACGAGGCCGCCGGTCAGCGGCGGGTGGCCGGGCATCCGCGGGGTTTCCCAGCGTTCGTGGAGGGCCGCGAGGGCTGCCAGCGGGCCGAGGCCCGCAGCGTCGCCGAGGGCGCGCTCGGCAGAGAGGCCGTAGTCGAGCCATCGGGTCTCGTCTCCCTGCTGGGTGAGCACGCCGAAAGAGGACACGCCCACGAACGAGAACCGGGACCAGATGCCGCCCTGCTCGGCGGACTCGAGCAGGAAGCTGCCGGGCTGGCCGGCCGCGAGCTTGCGGTAGATGCCCACCGGGGTCTCGCCGTCGGCGAACAGTTCGCGCACGACGGGAAACACCCGGTGGTCGTCGATCTGGCGAGCGAACTGCTCGGCGCTGGTCGACGGGGTTGTGCTGGAGCTGTTCGGTGCCATGGTCAGTCCTTGAGCTCGTCGGTGGAGGCCGTCTCGGGTGCCACGGCAGGGTCCGCGGGGCGGGTGCCGGTCACGACCTCGACGCCGCGCCCGTCGAAGCAGGTACGTGACCCGGTGTGGCAGGCCGCGCCGACCTGGTCGGCCTGGACCAGGAGGGTGTCCGCGTCGCAGTCGAACGCGGCGGACTTCACGTACTGCCCGTGACCGGAGGTGTCGCCTTTGCGCCAGTATTCCTGGCGACTGCGCGACCAGAACGTCACGCGCCCCTCGCTCAGGGTGCGGCGCAGGGCCTCCCGGTTCATCCAGCCGAGCATCAGCACCTCGCCGGTGTCCCACTGCTGGATCACTGCCGGCAGCAGTCCGTCGGAGTTGAACCCGGCCCGGGAGAGGGCATCGTCGCTGCTGGAGGGCACGTCGGTCATCGGGGAGCCGTTTCAGGTCGGGTGAGGCAGGTCGTCATCAGCGCACGGGCATTCCGGCGTGCCGGAGCTCCGCCTTGACGTCGCCGACGGTCAGCTGACCGCTATGGAACACGGATGCCGCGAGCACGGCGTCCGCCCCCGCCGCGATGGCCGGGGGGAAGTCCTCGACCCGGCCGGCGCCGCCGGACGCGATCACCGGAACGGTGCTCAGGGCGCGCATCAGCGTGATGAGCTCCACGTCGAAGCCGGCCTTCGTGCCGTCGGCGTCGATGGAGTTGACAAGGAGCTCGCCGACTCCCAGCTTGATCGCCGTCCGCGCCCAGGCGAGCGCGTCGAGGTCGGTTTCGGTGCGGCCGCCGTGGGTGGTGACGACGAAGCCGGACTCGGTGCGGCCGCTGCGCTTGACGTCGAGCGAGAGCACGAGCACCTGGGAGCCGAACCGGTCGGCGATCTCGCCGATCAGGGCCGGCCGGGTGATGGCGGCACTGTTGACCCCGACCTTGTCGGCACCGCTGGCCTGCAGCCGGGACACGTCCTCGACCGTGCGGATGCCGCCGCCCACCGTGAGCGGGATGAAGACCTGCTCCGCGGTGGCGCGCACGACGTCGTAGGTGGTGGCGCGGTTGTCGACGGTGGCGTTCACGTCGAGGAAGGTGAGTTCGTCCGCGCCCTGCTCGTAGTACCGGCGGGCGAGCTCGACCGGGTCGCCCGCGTCGCGCAGGTTCTGAAAGTTCACGCCCTTGACCACGCGGCCGTCGGCCACGTCGAGGCAGGGAATGACCCGCACCGAAAGACTCACGATTGTGCCTCCATTGTGTGTCGCCGCATCTGCATTTCGCCGGTTACAGCCGCGCGTTGTGGATGGAGCTGATCAGGATGGCGCGGGCACCGAGCTCGTAGAGGGCGTCCATGACGTGGTTGGTGTTCAGGCGCGGGATCATCACGCGCACGGCGACCCATTCCGGGTCGTGCAGGGACGACACGGTGGGCGACTCGATGCCGGGCGCCAGCAGGCACGCGTCGTCGAGGAGCACCTGCGGGATGTCGTAGTCCATCAGCACGTACTGGCGGGCCACGAGCACCCCCTGCAGCCGGCGCAGCAGGGTCGCGATGCCGGGCTTGTCATTCTCGGAGCTGATCAGCACGGCCGTCGACTGCAGGATGACCGGGCCGAAGATCTCGAGGCCGGCCTTGCGCAGGGTGGAGCCGGTGGAGACGACGTCGGCGACGGCATCCGCCACGCCCAGCTGCACGGCGGACTCGACCGCGCCGTCGAGGGTGACCAGGGTCACGCTCACGTCGTTCTCGGCCAGGAAAGCCTCGACCAGACCGGGGTAGCTGGTGGCGACGCGGAGGCCCGACAGGTCGGCCAGGTCGGTGAACCGGCCGTGCGGGCCGGCGAAGCGGAAGGTGGAGTCGCCGAAGTCGAGGCTGGCGATCTCCTGGGCGGTGGAGCCGGAGTCGAGCAGCAGGTCACGGCCGGTGATGCCCACGTCAAGGGCTCCGGAGCCCACGTAGGTGGCGATGTCGCGGGGACGAAGGTAGAAGAACTCCACGTCGTTGCGGGGGTCGGCGACGACGAGGTCGCGCGGGTCGCGGCGGCCGGTGTATCCGGCCTCGAACAGCATCTGCGCGGCGGTTTCGGACAACGAGCCCTTGTTGGGCACGGCAATTCTCAGCATTGGGGCACTCTCTGCGTCTTCAGGTTCTGGCTAGCAGGTCTCACGGGGTGAACCGGGTGGGGTCTCTCGGTTGACGCGTCACGGACAAGGTGACGCGTCACAGATGGCGGTACAGGTCGGCGGGGGTCAGCCCCTTCGCCAGCATCATCACCTGCACGTGGTAGAGCAGCTGGCTCATTTCGGCGGCGGTCTCGTCGTCGCTCTGGAACTCGGCGGCCATCCAGACCTCGGCGGCCTCTTCGACGATCTTCTTGCCGATGGCATGCACGCCGGCATCGAGTTCACGCACGGTCCCCGAGCCGTCGGGGCGGGTCCGTGCCTTGTCGCTCAGTTCAGCGAACAGGTCGTCAAAAGTCTTCACTTGTCTAGGGTACTAGTGCGCGTGCCGGTGTTCGGTCGCGGCGGCACGCAGCAGGGCGATCTGCTTCGCCGGGTCGGCGGCGTTGAACACGCTGGAGCCGGCGACGAAGGTGTTCGCCCCGGCCTCGGCGGCGATCACGATGGTGTCCTCGGTGATACCGCCGTCGACCTGCAACCAGACGTCCAGGCCGGACTTCCTCACGGCGTCCGACAGAGTGCGGAGCTTGCGCATGGTGGAGGGCATGAAGCTCTGCCCGCCGAAGCCGGGTTCGACCGTCATCACGAGCACCTGGTCGAACTCGGGCAGCAGCTCGAGGTAGGGCTCGATGGCCGTGCCGGGCTTGAGGGCGATACCGGCCCGGGCGCCGATCGAGCGCAGTGTGCGGGCCAGAGCGACCGGGTTGGTGGTGGACTCCGCGTGGAAGGTGACCGAGAACGCGCCCGCCTCGGCGTAGCCGGGCGCCCAGCGCTCCGGGTTCTCGATCATCAGGTGCAGGTCGAAGGGCAGCGGGGAGACCTGGGCGAGGCGGTCGACGACCGGCGGGCCGAACGTCAGGTTCGGCACGAAGTGGTTGTCCATGATGTCGACGTGAACGAGGTCGGCGGTGCGGATGCGCCCCAGGTCCCGTTCGAGATTGGCGAAGTCGGCGGCGAGGATGCTGGGGTTTATCCGGGTGACCATGCCTTCACCCTACTGCGGCCGGCCCGGCGGCTACGCGGTGCGCTCGAGCAGGGTGATGAACATGGCGTCGGTGCCGTGCCGGTGCGGCCACAGCTGCACGCTTCCTTCGGCGCCGGCCAGGTCGAGCTCCGAACTGCTCAACCCCTGCAGCACGGATGCCGTGTCCAGGGCGCTCACGCGTCCCTCCCACTTCTTGAGGGCGGTGGCGACGATCCCGCGAGTCTCCGCGATGTGCGGCGAGCAGGTGACATACGCCAGCACCCCGCCCGGCTTGAGCGCGCCGAGGGCCGCATGGATCAGGCCGGACTGCAGGTCGGAGAGTTCGGCGACGTCCTTGGGCTGCTTGCGCCAGCGGGCCTCCGGGCGGCGGCGCAGCGCGCCGAGCCCGGTGCACGGCGCGTCGAGCAGGATCCGGTCGAATTCCCCGGGGTGGTCGTCGCCGAACCGGGTGCCGTCCTGCTCCCAGACCGGTACCTCGGCGGGCACGGCGGCCAGCGCCTTGCGCACGAGGGCGGCGCGGGCGGGGACGATCTCGTTGGCGACGAGGGTGGCCCCGCCGGCCAGCGCCTCGGCGGCGAGCAGCGCGGCCTTGCCGCCGGGTCCGGCGCACAGGTCGAGCCAGCGCTCCCCCGGCGTGACCGGGCGGGCCCGGCTGAGGGTGAGAGCCGCCAGCTGGGAGCCCTCGTCCTGCACCCGGAGCCGGCCGCCGCTGTCCTGCATCAGGTGCACCGGGTCGCCGCCGGCCAGCATGAAGCCGGTGGGCGAGAAGTCGTTGGGAACACCTAGCCCATCCGTGTCCTCAGTGTTGCTGAGGCCGGGCAGGATCACCATGTTCACCTTGGGCGCGGCGTTGTCGGCGGCCAGCAGCTCCTCGAGCTCGGCCTCCCGGCCCTCGAGGCGCAGGGACTGGCGGAATGCGCGCACCACCCAGACCGGGTGCGAGTGTTCCGCGGCGAGGCGGTCGTCGTCGCTGCCGGCTTCGCTGAGCACGCGCTCACGCCATTCCTCGGCGCTGGAGCGCGAGATGGTGCGCAGCACCCCGTTCGTGAAGCCGGTGGCGGCGCGGGAGCCCACCTGACGGGCGAGTTCGACGGACTCGTTCACGGCGGCATGGGTGGCGACCCGGGTGGCGAGCAGCTGGTGCGCGCCGAGGCGCAGCACGTCCAGGATGGCCGGGTCGATGGCGTTGACCGGCCGACCGGCCGCGTCGGCGATCACTCGGTCGTAGAAGCCCTGCATGCGCAGGGTTCCGTAGGTCAGTTCGGTGGCCAGCGCAGCATCCGCAGTGCCGAGCGCCGCCCGCTTGATGCGGGTGGGCAGCAGCAGGTTCGCGTAGGCGTCGGATTCCCGCACGGCGGCGATGACCTCGTAGGCCACCCGTCGGGCCGGTTGCACGAAGTCGGTCTGCTTCGTCGCCGGCCGCCGGCCGCCCTGCGCGGGGCTCACTCCGCGGTCGTCGCTCATGAGGCGACCACCTCCGTCACATTCACTCCACGCCACCAGTCGATTGCCTTCATCTGTGTCTTTCCGGCCGGTTGCACGGTGACCAGCTCGAGCGGCTCGGTCCCCGTACCAATCAGCACTTTCTTGTCGATCTCGCGGATCAGGCCGGCCGGTTGGGGCTCGCAACCCTGGGTCAGGGCAACGGCCTGCAGTTTGAGGCGGGCGTCGCCGAGCACCGTGAACGCGCCCGGTTCCGGGGTGACGCCGCGCACCCGGTTGCGCACCGAGTCCGCCGAGCCGGTCCAGTCGATGCGGGCATCCGCGAGGGTCAGCTTGGGGGCCAGGGTGACCGGGCCGGACTGCGGGGTCCCCTGGATGCTGCCCGCCTCGAGGGCATCGATCACCTGCAGCAGCAGACTAGCGCCGCTGTCGCTGAGGCTCTGCAGCAGACTGCCCGCAGTGTCGCCCTCGGCGATGGTCTGCTCGGACTGGCCGAACACGGCTCCGGCGTCAAGCTCCGGCACCAACTGGAACACGGCGGCCCCGGTCAGCTCATCGCCGGCGATCAGGGCGTGCTGCACGGGCGCGGCGCCGCGCCAGCGCGGAAGCAGGGAGAAGTGCAGGTTGATCCAGCCGAGCCGGGGCACCGACAAGAGCGGTTCGCGCACGAGCCCGCCGTAGGCCACGATGACGCCGAGGTCGGGCTGCAGCGCGGCGATCTCCGCGGTCGCAGCCTCGTCGAGTCGGTTGGTCTTGATCAGGGGCAATCCGCGTTCCGCGGCCGCCCGCGCGAGCGGCGACGGGGTGAGCACGCGTTTGCGGCCCAGTGGGGCATCCGCCCGGGTGATCACGGCCGCCAGGTCGTGGTGGGACTGGGCCAGGGCGACCAGGCTGGGCACGGCCGCCTGGGGCGTGCCGGCGAAGACGAGTTTCATTTAGAGCAGCTCCGGGTCGTCGAATCGTACTTTGAGTTTAGGTGCGGGGCGGAAGGCGGCCCCCTTCGGGCGCCGGCGGCGGGCGGCGTTCCGCACGATGGCGGCCTTGAGGGCGCGGGCCACCTCGTCGCCACTGGCGTAGGGCAGCCTGACGATCGCCCGCACGAGAGGGTCCTCCGTGGTGACCGGGCCCAGCACGTCGATGCCGTCCATTGCGGCGAGGTCTGCCAGGGCCGCGGCCACATCCGCGTCGGTTCCGGTGACGGATGCCGCCCGCACGGCAGGCGGGAACCTCAGCGCACGGCGGTCGGCCAGCTCCGACGCGGCGAGCATCTCGGGCTGCCAGGAGTTGAGGGCCCGTGCAACGAGACCGCCCACGCCGACCAGGACCACGGCGGCGCCCGGGGCCGCGAGGGCCGCGGCGTTGCACCACCAGCGCAGGCAGTCCTCCCCCACCCGGAGGGACTCCCGGGCGAGCATCCGTTCGCCGTCGAGCAGCAGGATGGCCCGGTACCCGCCCGTGGGGATGGGCTCGGCGCCGCGGGTGGCGATCACCAGGGCCGGTTCGGGGCCGAGGTGCTGCAGCGGGTGGTCGCCGTCGGCGACGATGATGCGCGCACCGGGGAACGCCCGGCCGAGTTCTTCGGCGGTGCGCCCGGTGCCGAGGGTGACGACCCGCAGAGACCGCCCCTCGCAATGCGTGCAGCTCCAGTTGGCGGCCAGTGCCCCGCACCAGCGGCACGACGGGGTGGAGTTTTTCGAGGCCAGGGCGAGCGGCCCCTGGCAGGTGATGCAGCGGGCGGCCTTTTTGCAGCTCTGGCAAGCGAGCATCGGCGCGTAGCCGGGGCTGGCCACCTGCACCAGCACGGGCCCCTGGGCGAGCGACTCCTTCGCGGCCCGCCACGCGGCCGTCGGGATGCGCGCGGCGCGCGCCTGCTGGTCCGGCTCGGACTGGAAGTCGGTGGGGATGACCCGCGGATGCCGGTTCCTGGCGGGGTGCACCGCGGTGAGCCAGCCCAGCTCGACCAGCCGCTGCACCTCGACGGTGCGGGTGTGACCGAGGAAGACGAGGGCGCAACCGGACTGGCCCTGGCGCACGAGCGCGGCGTCGCGCGCGTGAACGTAAGGGCTGAGCGGTTCGCCGTGCAGCGGGTCGCCGTCGTCGAAGAGCGCGATCAGACCGAGGTCGTGGGCCGGCGCGTAGACGGCCGAACGGTTGCCCACCACGATTCGCGGAGCCGGGGCGAGGGCGGCCAGGAAGGCCAGGTAGCGGTCCGGGTTCGACTGCCGCGCGTCGACCCGGCTGACCGAGCCGGTCGGGGCCACCAGGTCGAGGGCGGCCTGCAGCTGGTCCTGATCGCGGTAGTCCGGCACGACCAGGATCGCGCTGTGCCCGGCGGCCAGGCTGGCCACCGCCAGTTCGGCCAGGGTGATCGCCCACTGCCCGATGGTCTGCCCGTCCGGGAGCAGCCGGAGGTCGGGCACTGCCGCGACGCAGAGGCGGGCGCGGTCGGCGACGGCCGTGTCGAGGGTGCCGGCCGGGTAGTCGGCGAACGGCCGCGCCGCGGGGCCGGCCGGGTCGGCAACGGCGTCAGCGGCAACACCACCGGCAGCGCCAGCGGCAACGGCAGTCTC